>JAYVVO010000092.1:0-6153 GCA_043786955.1 Saprospiraceae bacterium | reverse complement strand
CCGAACCACTCACAATTTTTAAAATATTTTCGACTGAACGCTCTTTATCCCCTGGATTAATTCTTTCTGGCGAATAACCAGCTTTAAAATCTTTACCGAAAGCCAAACCCGATACCGATTCGATTATTGGAATGCAATCTTCCTCCGTACAACCTGGATAAACCGTTGATTCATAAATAACATAATCTCCTTTTTTGATGGACTTTCCAATCGTTTCCGACGCTTTTTTTAGCGGCGTTAAATCTGGAATTTTATGTTCATCAACGGGCGTCGGTACAGTGACAATATAAAAATGCGCCGATTTTAAAATTTCTGGATCGGCACTAAATTCAATCTCTTTATTTAAAAAAGCATCGCTATCTAATTCTTCGGACGGGTCTATATGTTTCTTCATTAACTCAATGCGGCTTGCATTAATATCGAAACCGATGACACTGTAGTATTTTGCAAAAGCCAAAGCTAAAGGTAAACCCACATAACCTAAACCTATAACTGCAATTTTTTTTTTTTTCGATTTGAGTTCTTCTGAAATCATATTTTTAGTTGTTTATTTTTCCATGTTCGTTCTTCATTGTCCATTGATAGGTACTCATAATAGGACAATTATCAACCAACAAAATTTAAGTAAATGAAATTAAATTGGCAATAGATTCACCAATAGCTAAACACGCCGTAGCTGCCGGACTTGGTGCATTAACGACGTTTATTATATTTTGGTTCCTATAAATTGAAAAATCATCCAATAATTCACCTTTACTATTACAGGCTTGTGCACGCACACCCGCACCAAACGGATTTACATCGCTGCTTTTAATTTCAGGAATGAGTCTTTGTAAAGTGCTAACAAATGCACGTTTTGAAAAAGAGCGATACATTTCTTTGCTACCCTCTCGCCAATATTTTGTAGCAATTTTTCTAAAACCTTTAAAGCCGATAGTTTCAAAAAATTCGACACTATTAAAAGTTGTGTTCGTATAACCTTCTCTTGCAAATGCTAAAACGGCATTCGGTCCTGCTTCAATGCCGCCGCCAATTATTCGGGTGAAGTGCACACCCAAAAATGGAAAATCGGGATTAGGCACTGGGTAAATTAAATTTTTTACTAAATTTTCTGCGCTCTGTTCTAATTTATAATACTCACCTCTGAACGGAATGATTTTAACATCCATGTCAATTCCTAGAATTTTAGAAATTTTATCAGAATATAAACCACCGCAATTTACAACGCGCAAAGTTTCAACGTCACCTTGCGATGTCTGCAAAATAATGGGATTTGAATTCGTTTTTGCGTTTAATAATTCTGCATTCAATCGAACCTCTCCCCCATTTTTTAAAATTAAATCTTTAAATTTTTCAGAAATTTGCTTGTAATTAATGATTCCTGTTTGCGGCACATAAATCGCTTCTGTACAAAAAACGTGTGGTTCAATTTCTTTGGCATGTTCAGGCGATAATTTTTTTAGCCCCGTCAACCCGTTTTGAATACCGCGTTGATATAAATTTTCGAGTTGTTGTTCTTCTTTTCGGGAAACTGTAACTACTAATTTTCCACAAATATCATAATCAATAGCGTGTTCTTGTGCAAACTCAATAATCTGTTCATAACCTTTTAAACAATTCAATGCTTTTTCACTACCTGGTTTGTAATATAAACCAGAGTGAATTACACCGCTATTATGTCCTGTTTGATGCGCAGCAACTTTACTTTCTTTATCTATTACAAGAATTTTTTTTGAAGGGAATTTTTTTTGAAGGTTATATGCTGTTGATAAACCCACGATACCAGCACCTATAATTGTAATATCGTTTTTAGAAAAAATAGTAGGCATTAATAAAGATTATGTTTTTTTATTGCAAATTTAAGCCTAAGTAAGCGTATTTAAAGAAATAATAGAAATTAATTATTTAATTTCGAGTTTAATTTCAAGCACAATACATGAAAATTACTTTACGCACTTTCATTTTAGTCATTGCATTATTTTTACAAAATATTATTTCTGCGCAGACTTCCTCAAATAAAACAATTCTAACAGGCAAAATTACTGGTTCAAAAAAAGAAACACTCATCGGTGCTTCTATATTCGTTTCAGGATTTACAGCAGTTACAGACTCGAATGGTGTTTACGTTTTACCTTTAAATTTAAAAACAGGCGAGTACAAAAGTGTTGTTTCATATTTGGGTTATACAACTTTAACACAACGCGTTGATTTAGTTTTAGGCGAAAATAAATTTGACTTTATGCTCGAAGAAGCTAATACCTTACTTCAAACTACTACTGTTACGGCGGGAAAATACGATAAGCCTTTGAGCGAAGTAACGGTATCGCTTGAAGTTTTGAAACCGGAGTTAATTGAAAATGTCAATACACGAAAACTCGATGACGTTTTGCAAAAAGTACCTGGCGTGAATATTATTGACGGGCAAGCTAATATTCGCGGTGGTTCGGGTTGGAGTTACGGCGCGGGCAGTCGCGTTTTACTTTTAGTGGATGATATTCCAGCGCTACAAGCCGATGCAGGTTTTCCGAGTTGGAAAGACATTGCAGTTGAAAACATTGAACAAGTGGAAGTTTTAAAAGGTGCAGCTTCGGCTTTATATGGCTCTTCAGCAATGAACGGTATTATAAATGTGCGCACAGGTTTTGCTAAATCTGAACCAGAAACAAAAATTTCTACGAGTTATGTTGGTTATCTTTCGCCGTCTGACCCAGCCAAAAAATGGTGGTCTAATATGCCTTATGAATCAACGACTTCGATTCTGCATAAACAAAAATTTGGCAGTTTAGACGTTGCTGCAAGCATTTACTACGGCAATCAAAATTATCCTTGGAAAGATTGGTACGATAAATACGGTCGGTTTACGTTGAATCTGAAATATAAAATTACAGAAAAACTTAGCATTGGCGTCAATACAAATTATAACCAAGGTACGAGTCAGTATTATTTATATTGGCAAGACATGGGCGCGGGCGCGTATATTGGAACGGCGAGTGCATATAACAAATCAGATCGCACACGCTACAATATTGATCCATACTTAAATTATTTTGATGGGGATGGTAACAGACATAAAATTTCGAGTCGTTTTTATAGCGTAGATAATGCTTTGGGGAATTCGCAAGCGAATAAATCGCAACTATATTATGTGGAGTATCAGTTTCAAAGAACTTTTAAAACCGATTTAGTTTTAACAACGGGCTTGGTACACTCTAACGCAGGTGTTAGCGCTGCACTTTATGGCGATTCAACTTATACTTCGCAAAACAATGCCGCCTATTTACAACTTGATAAAAAATGGAACAAATTAAATGTTTCGTTCGGTGCGCGCTATGAAAGTAACGCCGTTAATGGACCAGTCATTGTTAAATATCCCGACGGCTCGAAAGATACGTCAGGTACGAACGGAAAAATTTCAGAAGCGCGTCCTGTTTTCAGATTGGGATTAAATTATCAATTGGGAAATTCAACTTATTTGCGCGCGAGTGCTGGTCAAGGTTATCGCTTTCCAACTATAGCAGAATTGTACATTTCAACTGTTGCGGGTTCATTCCCCGTTATCCCAAATCCCAATTTAACATCAGAGACGGGATATACAGCTGAAATTGGTGTTAAGCATGGCATTAAAAATAATAATTTTCAAGGTTTTTTCGATCTCGCACTGTTTTATCAACGCTATAATAATATGATGGAATTTTTGGCGAGTCCGAGGATATTTGCAACGTTTCAATCACAGAACGTCGGCAATACAGAAATAAAAGGTATCGAAGGCAGTTTTACAGGTGATTACAAAATTAGTTCTGATATCAAATCGCAATTTTTAATCGGTTACACCTATATTGATCCAAGTTACAGGGATTTTACAGACGTATTAAAAGCTAATTCAAGTTCTGGCACAAACGTGCTTAAATATCGTTTCAGACATAATTTCAAATTTGATGCTGCTGCTGAAATCAATAAATTTTCTTTCGGTGTAGGCATTATTTACAATAGCAATATGGAATCAATAGATAAAATTTTAGAATTCATACCAGATGTTTCAAAATTTCGTGCAGTACACACAGATGGATTTCTTACGCTCGATTTAAGAACATCCTACAAATTTAATCTGACAAAACTCAGTCTTATTTTAGCCAATGCCACTAATGTAGAATATTCGTATCGCCCAGGAATTTTGGAAGTGCCGCGCAATTTTCAAATTCGAATTGATCAAACTTTTCATTATAAAAAGCGCGGATAATTAGTAGAAATTTTCAAAATGTTTTTTGGTTATGTCACCAGAAAATCGGAACTTAGTGTCGATGAAATCATTCTAAGATTTAAAATTCGAAAAAGAATTCTAAATCTTTAAATTCAAAAATTATGTCCACTTACGATTCTATAATAGCAAAAGGAAAAACTGAGGGAATATCTCAAGGGGAGCTAAAAGCAAAAATTACTGGAATTATTAAATCCCTTAAAATTGGCAAATTATCCATAGAGTATACTGCTGTCACCTTTTAAGTGACAGTTGAATCCATTCTTAAAATTAAAAAAGAAAAAAAAATATAAAAAGCTATGAGCCGTGAGCTACAAATCGCGAGTGAGGCTAACAGCTTATAGCTCATAGTTTATAACTTTTAATATTATCCAAACACGCTTTAGCATCGGCAATTGGTGAAACAACGTAATCCTCGATTTCGACAATATACATTTTTAAACCACCTAACGCGCGATTTTCCAAAATGCTTTTAAAATCGACGTCACCTTTTCCAATGACGACAGATTTAAATTCTTTTTTTGGTGTTCCGCCCTTATTTCCATCTTTCAAGTGACTTAATTCAAAACGGTGTGGATATTTTTTAAACCATTCTATCGGATTTTGATTGGCATAAACCACCCAACCCATATCCATTTCAATGGTTAAGTTTTTGGCATCAACTTCTTTCAGCATCATATCCATCATGGTCGAATCCCCGAACGAATCAAATTCTGAATCGTGATTGTGATAACCAAGTTTCAAACCATTTTTTGAAAAATATTCGCCTGTTCTATTAAAAACTTCACAGAGTTTTTTAAACGCCTCAACATCTTTTTTATCTTCATTGATAATGGATGAGCTTACAAAATATTTTTGTCCCACCGCGAGCGCATCATTAAGCGTATGTTTTATATTTTCAGAAAAATCTTTTTTAGTAAAATCGTAATCAGATGTTTTTAAAACAAAATGTGCGCTCGGCATTTTCAAGCCTGATTCTGCGAGCATAATTTTAGTTTGATTTACATCACCTGTGCCTTGCCATTTCCGATTGTCATAACCGTATCCTTCCACATAATTGTAACCAATTTTTGAAATTTCTTTTAATGTATCAAGCGGATGGATTTTTAAATCTGCGCGCACGCTGTACAATTGCAAACCAAATTGTGGTTTCTTTTTTAAATTTAATTGCGGCGAAAGTAATAAACCGCTCGCAACGGTTAAACTCGAATTTTTGATAAAATTTCTTCTGTTCATAAATTTTAACTGATTTATTTATTTTACTTAATTTCCTTACTCGTGATATAAAAATTTGGATTGATACTCAACGCATTAATCTCTTCCTTTTTGTATTTGAACTTCTGCCATTTTGTTGTCGCTTTTATGCTGCGCCAAAGTGAATCTTTATTAATTTTTATCTCAATCGGCATTTCAAAATCTGATTGGCAATTTACGAAATGATACATCAGCTTTTTACCCGCAAATTTGTATTCTAAAGAAGGAATTTTTAAATCTCGCAAGTACTGATTAAAAAAAGAATTTAATTTTAATTGCGATGACTTGGCGATATAATCTTCAATTTGTTTTGTCTTGACGACTTTATGATAAAATTCGCTGTTCAAGCCCCGCAAAATTTTACGCCAGAGAGAATCATTATTAATGATATACCGCAGAGTATTTAACATACTTGCTCCTTTCCAATAAATATCGGTCGAAGGTTCCTTGTTGACGTTATAATCACCGATGATTGTACCAATATTGTAAATATGGAACTGATTACCAATATTATATTCGCTCCCTGCTTTTTTTCCATAGAAATATTCAATAAAGAGTGATTCACTGTAAGTCGTAAACGATTCATGAATCCACATATCGGCAATATCACTTGATGTAATATTATTTCCAAACCATTCGTGTCC
>JAYVVO010000091.1:0-6158 GCA_043786955.1 Saprospiraceae bacterium | reverse complement strand
GCAAAGTATGAAGGTGTGTCGCGTTGTAATGGTATTTTGAATTTACTTAAAACACCAGCTGCTGATGTGAGTACTGCGGATGCAACGCGTATTGCGGCTGAAACTAAATTTTTAAGAGCGCATTTTTATTTCGAACTCAAGCGTATTTTCAACAATACGCCTTATGTTGATGAATCAACGCCTGAAGGAACAATAGGAACTGTTGGTAATACAGTTGATTTATGGCCTAAAATTGAATCAGATATGAAATTTGCTTACGATAATTTACCAGAAACGCAAGGTTCAGTAGGAAGAGCGAACAAATGGGCTGCTGCTGCTTATTATGGTAAAATTTTATTGTACCAAAAAAAGTACACTGATGCTAAAGCAGCTTTTGATGCTGTTATTGCGAACGGTAAAACTACGGGCGGTTCAAAATATACTCTATTACCAAAATATGCTGATATTTTCAACGCCGCAAACGACAATAATGCAGAATCTATTTTTGCAGTACAATCTGCGGCAAACACAGGTAGCACTAACAACTCAAACGGACAAGATGATTTGAATTACCCGTATAATACAGGTCCAAATGGTCCTGGTAACTGCTGTGGTTTTAATCAACCAAGCCAAACTTTAGTAAATTCATTTCGTACTGATAATAAAGGTTTACCTTTTATTGATGAATCTTACAATAGTCCTGTTAATGCTGTTAAAAGCGACCAAGGACTTATATCGACTGCTCCATTTACACCAGATGCGGGTAATTTAGATCCACGTCTTGATCACTCTGTTGGTCGTCGTGGTATTCCATATCTTGATTGGCAAGATCATCCTGGCGCAGATTGGATTCGTAACCAAGCAAATGGTGGTGTATATTCGCCTAAAAAGTTTGTGTATTACAAATCTCAAGAAGGCACATTGAGTGATGGTACGTCATGGACACGCGGTTACGCAACTATGAACTATGAAATTATCCGTTTTGCTGATGTTTTATTAATGGCAGCAGAATGTGAAATTGAAGTAGGAAGCGTTGATAAAGCGCGTACGTATGTTAATCAAGTGCGCACACGTGCTGCTAATACTTCTTCTTGGGTTCTAAAAGCTGGCAAACCTGCGGCAAATTACGTTATCGGTAATTACGACATGCCGTGGTCTGACAAAGCTGCAGCAAGAACTGCCGTTTATTTTGAGCGCAAAATAGAACTTAGTAATGAAGGGCACCGTCTTTTCGACTTAGTACGTTGGGGACTTGCTGCAACTCAAATCAATTCTTACTTAGCTAACGAAAGCAAAATTTTACCTGGTACACTGGGTGGTGCAACTTTCAAAACAGGTAAGAATGAGTATCAACCGATTCCACAAAATCAAATAGATTTACAGGGAGCAACTGTGTTGATACAAAATCCAGGATACTAATAATTAGTTGTGCGTTGATAGTTGTTCGTTGTTCGCTCTAAATCAGACTAACCACTACAACTATCAACTGCCAATTATCAATGACTTTTTTCATACATTCTAAGTTTGTAAAAGCAAACATTTCGTTAAGGGAACTAATTGGTTGTGAGTGTAAAGTTGAGGGTGAAGAGTAAACATAAACTCTCAACTTTCCACTTCGCACTCTCAGCTTAGTTTGTTCCCTTTTTTTATTTAATGGAGAAATTAAATTGCCCAAAACAAATGGCAAAAATCAAAATGAACTTGCAATTATCTATTATCGTTTTGCTATTTGCCATTTGCTTTTTTTTTACACTCTCAACTCATATTGTGCTATCTTCGATCTATGAAAAAAACTATTTTTTTTGTTTTGCTTTCTCTTTTGTTTTTTAGTTGCAAAAACGATAAAACTTTATTTGTTTCGCTTGATAGCAAACAAACGGGTATAGAATTTGAAAACACGATAACGGAATACGATTCACTTAATATTCTGAACACCGAATTTATTTACAACGGTGGCGGTGTAGGAGTAGGCGACTTGAACGGTGACGGTTTGCAAGATATTTTTTTTACGGGAAACCAAGTAGATAATAAACTTTACCTCAACAAAGGCAACCTCAAATTTGAAGACATTACGGCGCGAGCAAACATTACGAAACAACCAGGACAATGGTCGCAAGGAATAAATATTTTAGACATCAATCGCGATGGAAAGCTCGATATTTATGTGTGCAATACGTTCAACAAAAATCCCGACCTAAGAAAAAATCAACTCTTTATTAATCAAGGGAACGATGCTAACGGCGTACCTAAGTTTTTAGATTTAGCAACCGAGTATGGTCTTGCAGATACAACTTATTCCACTTGCGCGCAGTTTTTTGATTATGACAACGACGGCGATTTAGACGTGTTCATCGCTGTTAACTTCATGGATACAAAATATCCAAATCAATATTTTCCCAAAGTGACAGACGGTTCTTCGCCCAATCGAGATAGATTATATAGAAATGACTGGAATGAAAAATTAGGACATCCTGTTTTCACTGACGTGTCGCAACAAGCGGGAATAAAATTAGAAGGTTACAGTCACAGTTGTTTGGTTGCCGATTTTAATGAAGATGGTTTTCCCGACATTTACGTAGCGAACGATTACGTAACGAACGATTTAATTTATATCAATCAGAAAGACGGTACTTTTAAAAATGAAGTCGCATCCATTTTTAAACATCAATCCGCTTCGGCGATGGGGAGCGATGTTGCAGATATAAATAACGATGGCAAACTCGATTTTTTCACAACCGAGATGTTGCCTTACACTAACAAACGAAAAAAATTATTTCTCAACGCAAATAATTATACCACTTACGTCAACAACGATAAATTTGGTTATGAATATCAATACGCGCGCAATACACTCCAACTTAATCGCGGATTAAATCCAGCGACAGGATTACCTGTTTTCAGCGACGTATCATTTTTGGGCGACGTTCAAGAAACCGAATGGAGTTGGACACCGCTGATGGCAGATTTTAATAACGATGGTTTGCGCGATATTTTCGTCACTAACGGTTTTCCTCGAGATGTAACCGATCACGATTTTGGCGCTTATCGGAGCACCATTAGTTATTTAATTCCAGAAATTGATCTGCAAAAATCAATTCCACAAATTAAAGTACCTAAGTTTATTTTTAAAAATGAAGGTGATTTACATTTTACTGATCAATCCAAAGCATGGGGAGTTGATAAAATTGGTTTTTCAAACGGTGCAGCCTATGCTGACTTAGATAACGATGGCGATTTAGATTTGGTCGTCAACAATATTGACCAAAAGGCTTTTGTTTTCCAAAATACTTTAAATGATAATAAGGAAACAAAATCAAACTTTGTTCGACTTAATTTAATTGGTAGTTCACTTAACCCAGATGCTTTTGGTACAAAAGTTACAGCTTTTTTTGATGGAAAAATACAGGCTGCTTCTATAATTTCGAGTAGAGGTTACGCATCAACTTCGGAACGCATTGTGCATTTTGGTTTAGGTGCCGCGACAAAAATGGATTCCATTCAAATTTTATGGAATGACGGAAAAAAATTAACAGTTAATGGTGAAAAGTTAAAAGTGAATCAGGTAACAACTATTAGTTATGAACCATCAGCAATGAATAATGCGATTCCAACGGCGAGTAACGGTTCACAACTATTAGCTCAAAATTTAAAGCTCATTGACTTTAAGCACCCTGAAAATGATTTTATAGATTTTAATTTTCAAAAAACGATTCCGCATAAATTTTCGCAATATGGACCGAGTATTTCTGTCGGCGATGTGAACGGCGATAGTTTGGAAGATTTTTATATTGCAGGCAGTGCGACTTATAACGGTACGTGGTTCATTCAAACAAAGGATGGAAAATTTATTAGAAAAGATGTTGCTTATAAAATAGATCCAAAAAAACAAGAAGAAGAACTCGGCACTCTTCTGTTCGACGCGGACGGCGATGGGGATTTAGATTTGTATATTGTTCATGGAAGTGGGCAATATGTAGCGGGTTCAATTTTTTATCAAGATATTTTGTGTGTGAATGATGGGAAAGGCAATTTTAAAATTTCTCAGAATGCTTTACCGAAAGAGACATCCTGTGGACAAGTCGTAAAAGCGGTTGATATTGATGGCGATGGCGATTTAGATTTATTTATTGGCGGTCGTGTTTTGCCAAATTCTTATCCTAAAACGGATCGTAGTTATATTTTGCGCAACGACACCAAAGAAAAAGATAAACCTATTTTTACGGACGTTACTGCTGAAGTTTGCCCTGAACTTTCAACGATTGGTCTCATAAGCGATGCTATTTTTTCAGATTTTAACGGCGATGGCAAACCTGATTTAATTTTAGCTGGTGAGTGGATGCCAATTACTTTTTTTCAAAATGAAGGTGGAAAGTTTAAAAATGTTACAGCACAATCGGGTATAGCTGATAAAACGAGTTGGTGGACGAGTATAACTGCTGGTGATTTCGACAACGATGGCGATATTGATTATATCGTCGGAAGTTTTGGCAAGAATACGTATTTTAAATGCGATGGTGATTATCCACTGACAATTTATGCCAAAGATTTTGATAAAAATGGTCTTTACGACCCATTTATTTCTTGCTATTGGCTTGACTCAACAGGGAAAAAACAAGAATATTTTTACCATACGCGCGACGATATGGTCAAACAATTAGTGATGATTAAGCGCAAATTTCAAACTTATGGAGCATTCGGTGAAGCACAAGTAAAGGATGTTTTTTCCGCAGACGAATTGAAAGATGCACAAATAATGAAAGCGAATTGGATGTATTCAAGCTATATCGAAAATTTAGGTAACGGAAAGTTTAAAATTTCTGCATTGCCTTATCAAGCTCAAATTGCGCCGATTTATGGAATGTTGTCTTACGATTTTGATCACGATGGTTTATTAGATGTCGTAATGGTGGGGAATGATTTTGGTATGGAATTGCTTCAAGGCAGAGCAGATGCTTTTAATGGTTTAGTGCTTAAAAATTTAGGCAACGGTAATTTCAAAGCCATTGAATTAAATGAATCTGGTTTTTCTGTTCCAGGCGATGCGCGCGCTCTGACAAAAATAAATTTAGCGAATAATAAAGAATTAATTCTGGCAAGTCAAAATAAGGGTGAGTTGAAAGTATTTGATTCCAAAGCAGACCGCACTAAAATTATTTATCCTCAAAAAGGTGAAACAAAAGCACAAATAGTTTTTAAAAACGGACAGAAGCGATTACAAGAATTTTATTGGGGGCATTCTTTTCTTTCTCAACAGACGAATAGTATTGCGATGGATAAAAATATTCAAGAAGTTTTGT
This sequence comes from Saprospiraceae bacterium, assembly GCA_043786955.1. Classification (GTDB taxonomy): domain Bacteria; phylum Bacteroidota; class Bacteroidia; order Chitinophagales; family Saprospiraceae; genus JAAFJT01. The sequence goes on along the minus strand of JAYVVO010000091.1, from coordinate 882 downwards.
TTTTAGATAAAAATAATGCCGTCATTCGTTCAGAAAAAAATAATTAATGAAATATAAATTTTTAATCGCAGTTTTTTTTTTAATTCTCGGTTGCAATGATAAGCCTGCAAAAATAAACAGAGACGCAATTAATCGCGTCTCAACTGATGTGGAATATCTTCATGCTGCAGAAAAAAAACTGACAGATTTAATTGTTACCGATATTTTTACTCCACCTGTTGCAAGTCGCGTTTATGTTTACCCGATGCTCGCTGCTTACGAAGCTGGTAGGTTTTCTAAAGCGGGTTACAATTCTTTGACTGTAAAAATGAAAGGTTTTGATATTATGCCGATACCAGAAAAAAACAAAGACTATAATTTTACGATTGCTGCCATAAAAGCGATGTGTACGACTGCTAAAAAAGTTGTTTTTTCTACTAAAATTGTGGATGAATTTGAAGCTAAAACACTTTCTGAATTGAAAAACGGTTTGACTGATACGATATATAATACCTCAATTGCTTTTGGTGAAAGTGTTGCGAACGTAATTATCAAAAAATTAAACGCTGATTATTATAAAGAAACGCGCGGCATGGAACGATATGAAGTGAAAGATTTGGCTGGCCGTTGGACACCAACTCCGCCTGATTATTCTGATGGCATTGAACCCCACTGGGCAAAAATGAAAACGTTAGTGGCTGATTCAGCAATGCAAATTTCAGCGGCTCCAGCTGCGCCGTATAGCGAGGATAAAAATAATCCATTTTGGAAAGAAGTTTTAGAAGTCTATCAAATAAGTAAATCGTTGACTGATGAGCAAGCAAATACAATTACTTTTTGGGACGATAATCCGTTTGTGTCGCGACATAAAGGACATTTAATGTTTCAAGATAAAAAAATGAC
>JAYVVO010000090.1:0-2114 GCA_043786955.1 Saprospiraceae bacterium | reverse complement strand
CGCTGAAATATGCACCGAAATTAAAAAGAAAAATTACAGTAAACTAAAGTTTTTATTAGAGCTATCGAGTATTTCAATTATGGCCAATCTGTTCATCGTTTTCATAAATGGTTATAATTGGTGTTATTGGGTTGATTATTTTAGAGTGTCAGTCACCATTATTAATTTATGGACAATTATTGATGCCATTTATTTTGTGATTTATCTCGTCAATCCCAATAAAATTAAAAAATCCTTAAGAGAACTGATTTCACAGAACTCCTACATTATCAAAAAACTTTCGCTTGATGCTTTAAGTCGCGGTGAATTTTTAATAAAGTTTATAGAATTAGAAAATCTTTTGCTTAAACTTTCACACGATTTAGAAATTGATTTAGACACTGTTGTCAGACGTGATAATTTTATGTCGGTTGATGAAATAATATATGCTTTGTATCAATGAGAGAAAATTACGCAAACGCAATGTACGAACTTAGAAAAGGTTAATTACATTAAAAATCTGACAAGCCATGGCGAAATTATGGGTGTTAAAAAAAAATGGGGGATTTAATCGAAAGTTTAATGATTGACTTAAAAAAATTATAAGTTTCCAACAGCCATACTCGCATTTTAATAAACTTTTTTTGTAAAAAAATTCAAAAAAAAGCAGATAATTAAAAAAATAGCGGCACTCATTATTTTGGGAATATGCTCCAATAATTATTCCTTTTCACAAAAAGCGATTCAGACGACTAAAGAATTTTCGATTGAAGGTTTGGTTGAAAAAAGTGTGGTAATTAATTTTGATAGTTTGAAATCCTATACAATGCAAGCCATCGATAACTTTATTATCACTAATCATTTGGGCGTAAAGAAATCAACTTTCAAAAATTTAAAGGTTGTTTCTCTAAAAATTATTCTCATTAATGTCTGAATTAAAGCAGAAAGCCCAAAAGTTTTGAGCGAATTTTATTTTATTTTTGTTGGATCGGATGGCTATAAAGTTGTTTATTATTGGAGCGAAATTTTCAATACAGATGTAGGTAAAGCGGTTCTTATCGTAATGGAACACGACGGAAAAACCATTGACATTTCAGATGGTAGCATTCTGACAATTTGTAAAAGCGATTTGGCAACAGGCAGAAGGCACGTCAAATACTTGAGTAAAATCCTCATTAAGCGCGTCGAATAATTCCACAAAAAAGGATTGAGATTTAATGCTTCACTTCAAATCCAATTTTGGAAAAATCATCCCAAAATTCAGGATAAGATTTTTCAACTACTTTTGGCTCTTCAATTTTAATGGGATGCAACATGGCGAGTGGCGCAAATGCCATTGCCATACGATGATCATCGTATGTCGCGAATTGCGGCGTATCGGCAAATGCAGCAGTGCCCTCAATCATAAAAAATTGTTTATCACTTTTCGCTGAAAACCTTTTCGGTAGTTTTGAAAACGAAACACCCACTTTAGCTAACTCCGTTTTGAGTGCCGCCACACGATCAGTCTCTTTAATAAATAAAGTTTCTAAACCTGAAAACAAACCTTGCGCACCAGTTGCGCCACAAACAACGGCTAAAGTTTGCGCAATATCTGGACATTCTTTAAAATCGTACTCGAAAATATCGGGTTGTTTTTTTTCCGTTTTAATTAAAGTAACACCTTCAAAATCGAAGATAGACTGCACACCAAATTGCATTGCGATTTTTGCAATAACGCTATCACCTTGCAAACTGTTTTCAAAAACGCCTTTCAGTTTTAATTCGCACGTATCGGAGATGCAAGCGAGGGCATAATAATACGATGCAGCCGACCAATCGGCTTCAACAGTAAAGTTTTTAGCAACGTAATTTTGTTTTTCTATCGAAATCGTGTTTCCAACCCAAGTACTCCAAACGCCAAAATTTTTCATTAAAGCTAAAGTCATTTCAATATACGGTCTCGAAACAATATCGCCTTCGAGATGTAATTTTAATCCGTGCGGGAGCGTTGGTGCAATAAGTAAAAGTGCTGTAATATATTGACTGCTCGTATCGGCAGTAATGGTGATTTCATCTTTTAGGTGGTTTGTCGGCGGATTTATTTTTAATGGCGGATAGCCTTCGTTTTCGATGTATTCTATATCACACCCGAG
>JAYVVO010000089.1:0-2118 GCA_043786955.1 Saprospiraceae bacterium | reverse complement strand
TTTTATTGAGCGTAAAAAGAAAATCCTCTAAAATCGGTAAAATCGGATTGGGCGCAATAGCACCATTCGCAATTTGTAAATGCTTTAATAATTCATTCGATGCAACAGTAAACTTCATAACTCAGATATTTCAGAAAATAGAACTCAAATTTGATTGGCGAAATTACAATATAATTCTATTGTGCTGTACGAATTTTTGCACACAATGTTAAGATTTTTTTACTTAAAGATAAATTTGGAGTTTATGCCACGAGTAATTCTTCCGCATTGCGCAAAGCAGAATCGGACGGTGGATTTTGGCTCAACATAACGGCAATAGCGCGGATGCGTTCATTTTTATTTAACTCCCGCATTTGTGTGTAAGTGCGCTCGGCGGTATTTGTTTTATACACAAAATAATGTTTTTCCGCTTTCGATGCCACTTGCGGCGAATGTGTGATAACAACAACTTGATGATGTGCTGCTAATTTTTTTAAAATCGCGCCCATTTTCAAAGCGACATCACCTGAAACACCGCTATCAATTTCATCAAAAATAAGTGTAGGCAACGGAATAGAAGCTGCGACTAAACTTTTTGTACACAATGCCAAGCGACTTAATTCACCACCAGATGCGACATCTTTTATGGCGCGTAATTTTCCTCCTTTATTGGCAGCGAATAAAAATACAACGCTTTCAATACCGTTTTCAGTAAAATCCGGCAGCGTAGTAAACTCAATTTCTAATTGCGCTTGTTCCATTCCGAGCGTGTGCAATTGCTCAGAAACTGTCTGAGCAAACTTTGGCGCGTGTTTTTTTCTATTCACCGAAAGTTTATCGGCAAGTGCGTGTAATTCTTTTTCTTGATTAATAATTTCTTGTTGAAGCAATAAAATTTCATTGCTCGCATCGCTGTGTGATTCAATCAATGCGCCGAATTTATTGGTAATCGTTATTAATTCAGGAACAGAATTAACACTGTGTTTTTTTTGTAAACGATAAATCGCATCCAACCGCGCATTAATTTGTACAATGCGTTCGGGATTATATTCGGTTTTTTCAGAAAGATTTTCCAATTCAGCGCCAATGTCTTCGAGTTCGTACAACATACTTTCTAAACGTTGGTGCTGTTCGGCAATCTTCGGGTTATATTTTTTTACCGAACTCACGGCTTGTGCAATACTTCGTAACTGACCCACCGCAGCATTTTCCGATTCAGTCAATCCGTTGAACGCGCCAGACAGTTGGCGTTTTATCGTTTCTGCATTTTGCAATTGTTGTAGTTCAATTTCAAATTTTTCTTGTTCGTCTGTTACAAGTTCTGCTTTTTCTAATTCATCGAATTGAAATTTCCAAAATTCTAACTCGCGCGATGCCGTCACTTGCGCCGCGATCCGTTCTGCTAATTTTCGCCGCGCACTTTGCAAACCCGAGTACGCTAATTTGTATTTTTTAAGAAGTTCTTTATTTCCTGCCAAGGAATCTACCATTTCCATTTGAAAGCGCGCGTCGTTCATTTCGAGCGTATCAAATTGTTGGTGCAAATCCACTAAACGTTCAGAAAGTGCGCGCAGTTGTGTGAGGTTAACGGGAGTATCGTTAATAAAAGCGCGCGTTTTGCCTTGCGGGGTTAATTCGCGTCGAACGAGCGTTATATCGTTATAATCTATTTCGTTGGTTTCAAAAAAATTTGTTAAATCGTATTTAGACACATCGAAGGTCGCTTCTATAACGCATTTCTGATCTTCTTTAAATAAAACTTTTGTGTCGGCGCGTTGACCGAGAATCATTCCGAGTGCACCGAGCACTATTGATTTGCCTGCACCAGTTTCACCTGTAATGATTGTTAAACCCTTGGCGAAGTTTATATCTAAAGCTTCAATGAGGGCGTAATTTTTTATGGAAATACTTTGAATCATATCCTAAAAACACTGTAACGCAAATTATGGTGCAAGATAAAGCTTATTTCTGTAATTTTAATCAACAAATTGTAGTAAACATTTTTGGTGATTAATATTTCCACTGTGATTGCTTCATTAATGCAATTCTGTTTTATAGAAGTAAATTTAGTATGTGGTACTTTCTGAACTTAGATTTATTGATTGTAGAATAAATTTAGCTTAAAAAATGTTTTTTTTC
>JAYVVO010000088.1:0-6193 GCA_043786955.1 Saprospiraceae bacterium | reverse complement strand
CAAAATACGTCCAAGCTGTACAGTAAACCGCTAACGAGAGGGCGTAAGTTATTGAAGACATTTTAAGCACAAACGGAATTCCTTTCTTTTTTTCGGTGTAATACGCGATAAAAAAAAGGAGACAGATGTAGGCAATAGCAATGGCAACAAAAAATGAAAATTGCATTGTTTTAGTTGATAGTTGTTGGTTGATAGTTGTTAGCCGTAGAGCGCTTGCAAACGAATAATTATCAACGAACAACGAAAACGAAATTATTTTTTTCTCGAAACCTCAAAAGCTATGATGCCAATTACGGCTAACCAAGTTATTAAAAGATACACTAAAATAGCAGGTATCGAACCCATAACACGATAATCTTTGAGCAAATTGACCAAAGGAAAATTAAAAAGCAACAAAGCAACGAAACTTAACATCAATAACTTTGAATTACGTCCTTTCATATTGAAAACCTATTATGAGGCAATGTAAAAAAAGTCTGCGACAACCTATTCAGTTACGCAGACTTTCAAACACAAAAACATAGAACTACTTCTTTACAGGGAACAAGTTATAAGGAACAGGGAATAAGGAACAAGGAATAAGGAACAAGGAATAGATAATAAGGAATAGGTATTAGCTATTCCTTATCTAATACCTCAACCTTTCTTAATTATTACTTGTTCCCTATTTCTTAATATCGTCATATTCTCCAGTTACGCTGTAATATCCGTGAATCGCAAAACCCACCATGACTATGCTAAAAATGATTAAAATAATCCACCATTGAATAGCGGTTTGCGCTGTTGCGTTGGCAGCACCCATTTTTTTAAACCCTTCGGTGAATAAAGAATAGGTTGCATAAACAGCGGTCAGAATCCAAACCAAACCGAAAGTTTTTTTTACGATGTTCGATATGGCGGTTGGTAAAGAAATAAAATTCATAACGCCACCAACAATAATGATGGAATATATCAGCGTTGGATTTTCAAAAATATTTAAGCCCATTTTTTTTTAATTTTTTTGTGAAATAATTTTAATAGACGCCTCTCTCAGAATTGAGCATAAGAAAATGATTAATAAACCTTCAAAGTTTATTCCTTTTTACTTATTCTCTATTCCTCTTCACAGCGTTTCAGGAATCGGTTTATTCGGTAAAAAGAAAGAACCTATCACGAAACAAACCGCTGTTATTGCCAACGGATAAACCAAACCAGAAAACGGATTACTCAAGTTGTAAGATTGAATAAGTGTTGCAATAAATGGCACTAAACCACCGAACACACCGTTACCAATATGATAAGGCAAAGACATGGATGTGTAGCGAATTTTTGTCGGAAATAATTCCACTAAAAACGCCGCTATCGGTCCGTAAACCATTGTCACAAAAATAATGAGCGGAAATATTGTAAAAATTAAAGGCCACTGCTGCGCACTGCTCAGTGTGACAGTTTCTTTTACATTTGGTGCGTAACCCACAGGTTTTTTTGTCGCATCGGCATATAAAATGGTTGTTACTTTTTTTGTGTACATTGCACCATCGGCGTAATATTTTGTCGTATCCGAAACTGCAACGGAATCTGTTTTGCCCACTGGAAGTGAATGAACTTCTTTACCCAAGCGTTTATCTAAAATTTCTTGCGATACTTTGGATTTAGGTGCAACTTGACTGTACATACTTTGGAAAAGCGGTTTTGTAAATAAAAGCGCGCAAGCCATGCCCGCCATCATTATCACTTTTCTGCCAACCTTATCGGAGAGCCAACCAAAAAATACGAATCCACCCGTCGCTAATAATAAAGCAATCGCTAACCAAGTATCCGTTTGGTTGTCTTCTAACTTACAAGTATTTTTCAAAAAGGCTTGCACATAAAATTGACCTGTGTACCACACTACACCTTGACCCATTGTAGCGCCAAAAAGTGCGAGCAAAACCAATTTAAAGTTATATTTATTACCAAATGATTCCGCTAATGGATTAGTAGAAGTTTTACCTTCTGTTTTTAGTTTCGCAAAGGCAGGTGATTCTGACATGCGCGAACGAATGACATAAGAAATACCGACTAAAATAATTGAAAGTAAAAACGGAATGCGCCATCCACCCCATTCTGCTGTAAAACTCGCTGGTGCCATGCTGTTACGCGTGATGAGAATAACGATTAAAGAAACCATTAAACCTAAAGTAGCTGTTGTCTGAATCCATGATGTCCAAAAACCGCGCGTACCCGGCGGTGCGTGTTCGGCAACATACGTTGCTGCGCCACCATATTCGCCACCGAGTGCTAAACCTTGCAATAAACGCATCACTAAAACTAAAATCGGTGCAGCAACACCAATTGTAGCATAACCTGGAATTAAACCAATGGCAAACGTAGTTGTACCCATTAGTACAAGTGTGACTAAAAAAGTGTATTTTCTGCCGATTAAATCGCCGAGACGACCAAAAAATAAAGCACCAAAAGGTCTGACAATAAAACCTGCTGCAAACGTGGCTAAAGTAGAAAGTAAAGCCGCCGTCTGATTGGTTGAAGGGAAAAAATTGGCTGCAATAACTGGTGCTAAACTGCCGAATAAATAAAAATCGTACCATTCAATCAAAGTTCCTAAAGAGGAAGAGGCGATGACGGAAGTAATACTACTCGTTTTATTTTGTTCCATAAACGGTGTAATTATTTTTTTTGAAAAGTTGGTTAATTAAATTATACTTATATTGTAGAATAGTGTGATTTTTTTTAAAATAAAGTATCGTTACTAAGGCGAATATACAAATAAAAACTAAATTCAAGACAAACATGAATATTTAAATATTGCTTTCGCCTTAAAACGATACTTTATTTATTTACTTTAGAAATTATATTGCGCCGTAAATAATAATCGCGCGTTTGTCGATTGATCCACGTTTACAACCGAGCCATTGGCAACAGTTACAGCAGGCAATGCTGTTAAAGTTGATTCACCAGGTAATAAAGCGCGTGAACGTTGCGCCGTTGTAACGTCTAATTCGACACCTAATAATACTTTGCCCGATCTCCAACCCACGCGTGGCGAAATTCGATAAGCATTAATAACGTTTGTGTTTAAACTGAATTGATAAATACCAGGACCTTTAACGGTGGATGATAACGGATCGCTTAAACCTAAATTGGCGACATAACCTGCAAAAACGCCCCATTCAAACGCATTTTTTTTGCCACTCAATTCTACCCAAGCTGAAATGGCATTCATGGTGGTATAAGAGTATTTTCCTGTCGTCGAGTCAATCGCAGATTCGGCGTATCCGCCTAAGAGTAACATATCCGAGCCATTTTGAGAATAAATAGTAGAGGCTTTAAACGTGACATCTTTTGTTTTTACCTGAAAATAGGCATTTGCAGAAACACCAACCATGCGCGTATCGGTGGTAGTATTGATAACGGTTTTAGAAGCGTTTGTAAAACTCACTGATGTACGCGGTTTAATAGATTTGATATCGACTGTTGCGCCAAACGTGACATTACCTTGAACACTTTGAAAACCAAAATCAACAATCGGAATTAAATCGTTTCTTACATAAGGCGTAGCAATGTTTGCCGTTGCCGCTGCAGGTCCAGGCGTAGTGAAATCGCGCTCGGTAAGTAGCGCTCCAAAAAACTTTGTTGCACCAGTTGTTGTAATTCTAAATTGCGGATTGCGCGTAAACGTTGAGAAAGGAGCACCTGTCGAAAAGTTTAACGTACTGGGCGCGCATTCTGGCGTGTAAAACGGATGCCAAAATTGACCAAACAATAGTTGCACTTTAGAGTTGGTTAATTGCACGAAAGCATGACGCAAACGTAAACCGTTTTCGTCTGCTTCAGCGTTACCAAAAAATTCTGCTTCTATGGCAGCGTTAGCTTTAAAACCAAAATACTCTGGTCCGGCAGCATTCAAACGAATACGCGATTGAACCGATAAAGAATTGTAAGTAGGTACTGCGTTTTTATCCTGACCTGTCGCATCGGGATCAACGACAGAAGGAAAAAATAATACACTACCTTCACGGAGTACAGCGGTTTGGCGCGAATCAATAAAAAAATCTGTTTTTACATAACCCGTCCAAGTTAATGAAATAGGCTGCGGCGCAGGTGCAGCAACTGTTGCTGGTTCTGGTGTGGTTGTTTTTGCAGGTGCAACTTGTGCAGAAAGTTTACCACAATAAACTGTCATAACTGCACACAATAAAATAAAGGATAAATGTTTCTTCATACTTCTAAATTTTGGCTAGATTTTCAATAATTTTAAATGAAATAAAAAACTTTTGTAAATGTATGTAGGAATCTATATGTTTTATTTTTTTTTAAAATAATTTTTTTAATTTTTTAATTTTTTATTGGAAATAAAGCAAAATAACCATTTTTTAAACACTTGAAAGGAATTTTTTGCAGATTTTATAAACGAATAAACTGCGAGAGCCATTTTTTATTCTGAATATTGGTATAAAGTTTATGAGTCGTTTGATTATGAAAGCTGTACGCTATTTTAGTAGAATAGGATAATTTTCATTCTTTATCTAGGGCGAGAGGAAGAATTAATTGGAACTAAACTTTTAGAACAATTTTTTACTCATATTTCGCAAATCTGCGTATAAAAAAAATAAGTTGTGGTGAGTAGTGAAAAACACCACCCACCACTTTTAATTTTATCTTATTTTATTATTCCCTCGATTGAAAGAATCTAAAACAGATGCTGGTATCTGAGTCAGTTGCGCGATTTCATTACGCAATTCATATGCTAATGTTGGATGTGAAGTGTCGAGCGCAGCAGCCAATGCTGCTGTTTCTACAATTAGTTTAAGTCTATCGCCACTAATATTATATCGCGAAACATTTTCAACCCAACCTGGATGGTAATCGTCAGGACCAATATGCGGCGGTCTTAAATCTCGATATGCTTTTTCTAATTTCATTTTAAAAATATCTTGGCAATGTTTGAGTGCTTTGTAGTAAGCATCTTCGTACAAAAATTGTTCATTATCCACTTCAATAGTTCCGCTATTCGTGGCAGTATATGCGCCTTGCGATGCGCGTAAACTGTAATCTAGCAAAAATTTAAACTGATTTGAAATATTTTTACTCGTCACTGTCAATGTATCTTTATTGACAACAATGTCAACTAAGAAAATTTTATTGATATTTGAGATTCCATTACTGTCGTACGACCAAGTATCGGCGCGTAAAAAAACAGTCCCCTTAAATCCATCTACGAGTGTTGTACTCCTAAATTGAATTTGAGGTAACGTCCAGACGTATTGCGGGTTATTAAAATTTCGGTTGAAATTGGCAGTAAAAATTGAAGTGACACCAAGGAAGGTCTTTGTCCATTTATAATCGCCTTGTAAACAGAAAATTTTATTAAAATGTGTAACACCCGAAGAAATAATTTGCGAAGAAATATTTTCTTGGTTCGCTGAAATTGAAACAAAAGCTCTGGGTTTGGGTAAGATGCAGGCTTTATGTTGTTCTGACCAATAGGCTTGCGCCATGATGCCAGTTACAAAATCAACGGTATTATTGCACGCATCACCAATTTCATTTCCACCATTTAAACTTCGATTCATCAACCAACCTTCATCACCATCGGGTTCAGGGTCTGTTATAGTTTCTAATAATTCGTGCGAGAAAATGCGAATAATATTTCCCAATTTCTGTGCGGGCGTATTACCTGCGCTTCCTTCTGGAAATTCAACAGCAGCCACCCAAGCGTAATCAACATCGAATGGAAAATCGTAATCGGAATAATAAGAATGCCAACCGCAAGCACTAATATCGGTTACTCTTGTACCTTGTGGATAAAACACGACATAAATATTTCTGCCACCAGCATCATCGGGTTCAGGAAAAACATCATCGTCAATTAAGTTCCAAACAATATCGCCAATATCATCGCTGCTATGTGTTGCAGATGGATTTACATTGGTGAGTAAAACTGGTTGATGAATATTGACGGACGATAAACCATATTGATTCATCTGCGACAAATAAGGGGTGGTTAGCAAACCTTTTATTGCAGCCATTACTTTGTTGACATTCGGATCGGAATTTAACCAAGCCGAACCATAAAAAATGGGTACTACACTAATACTTGAGATTCGTTCTCCGCCTTGAAACGAAATTGAATCAGTAGGTTGTGCGTCTGAAGCTACATTGTATTTGCAAACCGTAATCGAACCTTGATTGACAACAGAAGCTGGATTGGTTG
>JAYVVO010000087.1:0-2127 GCA_043786955.1 Saprospiraceae bacterium | reverse complement strand
GGCATCAAAACTTTGAAAAATAAATTACTTTTTCTGGAAGATATTGAAGAGCGACCGTACCGCATTGATAGAATGTTGGTACGGTCGATCTTCAATATCTTCCAGAAAAAGTAATTTATTTTTTAAAGTTTTGATGCCATAAGGCGTTCCTGCGGCAGCTGAAACCAAACTTAAATTGCCGCCAATCAATTCACCTTTACAAATTCCTTCGTTTATCACCTCCGGTTTGTACAATACAGATTCTTTTTTAAGTTGCTCTTCAGAAAGCGTAAATTTAATTGTAGGAGTGTCGCCCGTCAGAACTGCGCAAACATTGTCTTTTGTAAAATCGTTAAAATCGGAATTGCCGACCGGACCGTGAAACGTTACTAAATTACAATTTTGATGAATTGCTAAATGTAGAGCCGTAATATCACTGTAACCAATTAAAATTTTAGGATTATTTCTTATGAGCTTAAAATCTAAATTCGGCAACAAACGCGCGGCACCGTAACCTCCGCGAATACACCAAACGGCGGAAGTTTCTTTATCGCTGAAAGCATTATGTAAATCTTCGAGTCGGTTTTTTTCAGAACCTGCTAAATACCCATGCGCTTCGCTCACATATTTGCCGAGTTTAGTTCGGAAACCTAAACTTTCAATATTTTTTACGGCGCGCTGAATAATCGCGTCATTTACAGAACTCGAAGGCGTTATGAGCGTGACTAAATCGCCAGCTTTTAAGCGTTTGGGTTTTATTAATTTTGCTTGAAGCATTTCGGAAGGAATGGAAGTATTTTTAATTGTAGGTGATGAAGCAACGAGTGTTGAACCCAAAGCGGTTAAAAATTCTGTTCGTTTCATAATTTTTTTAAAAGATGCTGAACAAAAGTAAAAATATTGCGTGTATTTATTTAATTTAATTGGGAAATTCGACGCATTTACTTAATTTTGCGTTCTAAATTTTTATAAACAATAAATTTTAAAAAACGGGTTACGTATGCTCATTATCGAAGTTGATAAGAACGAAAACAATATTGACAAAGCGCTCAAAAAATACAAGCGTAAGTTTGAGAAATCAAGAACGTTGAAAGACTTGCGTGCAAGAAAAAATTTCACGAAGCCCAGCATCAAGCGTCGCGCAGAAGTTTTGAAGGCTGTTTACAAGCAGGATAAATACGGCAACGACGTCATTGCGTAAATCGCTTTATATAAATTGACATCAGTGAATTTTCCTACCGAAGGATTTTTGAATTACATTAAGTTTGAAAAAAAACTATCGGCTCACACAATCCTCGCATATTCTGGCGACGTTTCGGAATTTATTCATTTTTGCGAAAATACTTTAAGCCTCACAACTTATGAAGATGTGGGGCTAAAAAATGTTAGAGCTTGGCAAGCAACACTCACGAACGATAAAAAAGAGGTGCGCACCATCCGACGTAAACTATCTTCTATAAAAGCATATTTCAGATTTCTTCAGAAAGAAGAAAAGCTTGACATCAATCCCGTCGCAAAAATTAATCGCCCAAAACTGAAAGAGAGATTGCCCGTTGTTGTTCCGATTGATAAGCTGCAGTTTTTATTAAATGAGTACGATTTTGGAAATTCCTACACTGATATTTTAGAAAAAACGGTACTTGAACTTTTATATTCAACAGGTTTGCGTCGCAGTGAATTGGTAAATTTAAAAACCAATGATATTGATTTCGGTCAGAATTATTTGAAAGTAACAGGCAAACGCAATAAGCAACGCATTATACCTTTTGCAAAAACACTCGATACAACCCTTTCTGTATTTATCGCGCTGCGTCAAAAAACAATTTCTATTCCTTCTGATTTTCTTTTCATCACAGAAAAAAATTTACAAATTTCCGACGGTCAAGTTTACGCCATCACTAAAAAATATTTAGGAATGGTTACAACGCAGGCTAAACGCAGTCCGCACGTTTTGCGCCATTCTTTCGCAACACACCTTTCTGAAAACGGCGCCGACATAAATGCTATCAAAGATTTATTGGGTCACGCAAATTTAGCCGCTACGCAAGTTTATTTGCACAACACTGCCGATAGATTAAAAAAAGTGTATCAACAAGCGCATCCAAAATCGGGAGATGGTGAAACGTCGTAGGTTTTAAAAACCTGCGA
>JAYVVO010000086.1:0-6198 GCA_043786955.1 Saprospiraceae bacterium | reverse complement strand
CACTTGGTATTGTGATAGTATGGTATTTTTTTGCACGTTATTTTCGTACAGCTTCATTAAACCAAGCACAAGGACTTACAGATTTAAAATGGTACAATAAATCGCAAATTTGGTCTGCAACGTTTTTACCGATTGCAGGTTTTAGTAGCGCCGCAGCAATTTGGCAATGGACGATGTCGCTCGACGCACATTGGTATTCGACTATGTATGCTTGGTATACAACGGCGAGTTGGTTTGTTAGTGCCATTGCTATAACTGTGTTGATCATACTTTATTTAAAATCAATTGGGCATATGCACTGGGTAACCACTGAAAACCTGCACGATTTGGGTAAATTTTTGTTTGCGTTTTCTATTTTCTGGACATACTTATGGTTCTCGCAATATATGCTTATTTGGTACGCCAATATCGGTGAAGAAACGGTTTACTACCGTCAGCGTATGGGTGAGTTTCCAGTATTGTTTTATGGTAATTTGGTAATGAATTTTGTTTTGCCGTTCATTATTTTAATGCGTAACGACACAAAACGAAAAGTCGGCACTTTAGCATTTTGTTCGATACTAATTCTTTTCGGTCATTGGTGGGATTTTTTCCAGATGACAAAAATTGGACCTTACAAAGTAGCAATGGAGCGTTTACATCCAAAGGAAGGTGAAACCAAAATGGTTGATAAAATGGCTGAAAAAACAAAACCACTTTCACAACTGAGCGCAACACCGCAAAGTGCTGAAATGGCTGCCGCTGAAGTTGTTGCTGAAGCAGAAAAAAAAGCTATGACAGTAGAAAATAAAATGGATGTGGCTGGAACAGAAAAAAGTAATAAAGTCGTAAAACTTGCCGATGCTTCCGAAAAAGTAGAAACGGCTAATGCTGTTGTTGGTTGGGCAGCACCGGGATTAGTAGAAATTGCAGAGCGCGGTAAAGAAGGATATTTTCATTACACGCCAGATACAACCATTGGATTTGGTTTGCCAGGTTTTCCTGAACTCGGAACATTTATAGGTTTCTTATCGCTTTTTATATTTGCTACGTTTTCACAAATGGCTAAAGCACCATTGTTGCCTGAAAATGATCCGTTCATTGAAGAGAGTTTGCACCTTGTATCGTAGAATGAAAATTGTTTAAACAAAAAATAAAATAATTTCAATTTAGAAATATTCTAAAGCAATTATGTTGCACATAAATATTTTATTTAGAAATTAATTAACTATAAATTTGCAAAAAATAAAAATATGACTGCTTTCTTTGTCGTAGCTTGTATTATACTTTTCTTAATCATAGCTGTTCAAGTTGGTAAAATAACGGAGGTTTACGCGCGCATCAAGGGCGAGAAAGTAGCGCAAACATCTTCCAATAATTTCAATGGAATTTTTGGGATGGTTTTTTTGGTTGCATTTCTACTCCTCAGTATTGGCTCTGCTTGGTACTACAAAAACTATATGTTAGGATATGGTCCGTTGCATCACGCTTCTAAACACGGAAAATCAATTCAAACGCTTTTCAATACAACGTTATTTTTTACAGGAATCGTTTTTGTTTTGACTCAAATCGCTTTGTTTTGGTATGCTTATAAATATCGCGATACAAACACTAAACGTAAGGTCTTGTATATTCCACACGATAATCGTTTAGAAGTTATCTGGACGGTAATTCCATCTATTGTTATGTGCGGCTTGGTTGTTGGTGGTTTATGGGTTTGGAACGATGTAATGGCAGATGTTAAAGAAGGTGAAGATTATTTAGAAATTGAGGCAACAGGTTATCAGTTCGCTTGGGCAGTTCGCTATCCAGGCGCAGATAATGCCATTGGAACAAAATATTTTAGAAACATAGTACCTGGCGTAAACGATTTAGGCGTTGACTTTAATGATCCAAAAAGTCAGGATGATATTTTAATGTTAGCGGGTGAAGAATTAGTGTTGCCAAAAGGTAAAAAAGTTCGTGTTCGTATCACATCAAAAGATGTAATACACAATTTTTATTTACCGCATTTTAGCGTTAAGATGGATGCAATTCCAGGTTTACCAACTTTTTTCGTTTTTACACCCACAATGACTACGGAGGAGTATCGCCAAGAATTAAAAAAATATCCTGAATACAACGTGCCCGAAGATCCTACGGATCCAAACAGCCCGAAAAAATGGGAATCATTTAATTTCGAGTTGGCTTGCTCAAAACTTTGTGGCGTGGGTCACTTCTCAATGCGTCGTCAAATTCGTGTAGTTGAACAAGATGAATATAACAAATGGGCAGCTGGATTGAAACCTTATTTTATAGAAAATATTAAAGGAAAAATTGAACCTGGTAAATACAGTTGGTATAAAGGTGATACAACGGCTATACCAAAAGAATTTAATTCTCAAGCGTTAGAGACTGCTAAAGAAGGGGACGTTTTGGAATTGAACCACATTAATTTTGCAACGGGTTCAGCGAATTTAACACCTGAGTCTACAACGGAATTAAGTTTAATTATTGATGCTTTGAACAAGTACCCGACTTTAAACGTTGAAGTGTCAGGTCACACAGACAATGTAGGTGAAGCGGCAAAAAATAAAACACTCTCTGAAGCGCGTGCAAAAGCGGTTGAAGATTTTGTTGAAAAACACGGTATTGATACTAAAAGAATTTCATCGGTAGGTTTTGGTGATTCTAAACCCATCGCAGACAGTGGAACAGACGCCGGCAGACAATTGAATAGACGTACAGAATTTAAAATCTTAAGCAAATAATAGAGCAGTGATGATTGATGAGTTTGTGGCAATAAATAACCCCTAATTCATCAATCATACCTTATCACTAATAATTTTTTTTATGGAAAATGTAATATTGCACGAACCACAAAAGGTCATCAGAGAGACAGGTTGGAATGATGGTTTTCACGATCATCACCACGGAGACAAATATCAATCTGGTTTTATTTCCAAGTACATTTTTAGTACTGACCATAAAATGATTTCTAAGCAATTCTTGGTAACAGGAATTATCTGGGCGGTAATTGGATCGGCTATGTCTGTCATATTCCGTATGCAATTAGGATTTCCGGAGGCAAGCATGACATGGATTAAGCCTTTATTAGGAAAATGGATTGTAGTCAATGCAGAAAGTGGCATTGGTAAATTAGATCCAGAATTTTACTATGCCTTGGTTACAATGCACGGTACAATTATGGTCTTCTTTGTTTTAACTGCGGGTCTTTCAGGAACATTTTCCAATTTATTGATACCATTGCAAGTTGGTGCACGCGATATGGCATCAGGCTTTATGAATATGCTTTCGTACTGGTTCTTCTTTTTTTCCAGTATATTAATGTTTTACTCATTATTTTTAAGCACTGGTCCTTTCGCAGGTGGATGGACAGCTTACCCGCCGCTTTCAGCATTGCCACAAGCATCCGAAGGATCGGGCGCAGGTATGACTTTGTGGATAGCGAGTTTAGTAATGTTCGTAGTGTCTATATTATTAGGCGGTATCAACTACATCACAACTGTGTTGAATTTGCGTACTAAAGGCATGACGATGTGGAGAATGCCATTAACTATTTGGGCGTTTTTCGTGACAGCAATTCTTGGTTTATTATCATTCCCAGTTTTAGCATCCGCATTTTTCTTATTAACATTCGATAGAAGTCTCGGTACATCATTCTTCTTAAGCGATATATTTATTGGGGGTAAAGCATTAGATCATGTGGGCGGTAGTCCTATCTTATACCAACACTTGTTTTGGTTTTTAGGTCACCCCGAAGTGTACATCGTTATTTTACCTGCAATGGGTTTAGTATCCGAGGTGCTTTCGGTTCACTCGCGCAAACCAGTTTTTGGTTATCGCGCAATGGTTTATTCCATTTTAGCGATTGGCTTCCTTTCATTTATTGTTTGGGCGCACCATATGTTTCAATCGGGTGTGAATCCATTTATTTCAAATTTCTTCGTCGTATTCACATTGATCATTGCTGTACCATCGGCTGTAAAAGTATTTAACTGGATTGCAACCATTTATGGTGGTAATTTCAGATTCACTTCTGCTTCTTTATTTGGTTTAGGTTTCGTTTCAATGTTTATTTCGGGTGGTTTAACAGGTATCTTCTTAGGTAACTCTGCGATTGACATTCCTAATCATGATACTTATTTCATTGTTGCGCACTTCCATATTGTGATGGGCGTTGCTGCTTTCTTTGGTATGTTTGCAGGTATTTACAATTGGTATCCAAAGATGTACGGTCGTTTCATGAACGAAACACTTGGTAAATTACATTTCTGGGGAACAATCATTGGTGCTTACGCAATTTTTTGGCCCATGCACTATTTAGGTTTAGCAGGCGTGCCGCGTCGTTACTACAGTTTCGATTCATTCCAAGCATTCAGACAGTTTTCGGCAACTAACCAATTCATAACGGTTGCCACAATCATAGTCTTTTCTTTACAAATTCTTTTTGTTGTAAACTTTTTTTGGAGTATCTGGAAAGGTAAGAAAGCAACGGATCTAAACCCATGGCAGTCAAACACCTTAGAGTGGACAACAGAAACTATGGTGCCTGGTCACGGAAACTGGGAGAAAAACTTGCCCATCGTTCACCGTTGGTCGTACGATTACGGTAAAGACGGCATAGATCATCAGATGCAAACCGAGCCAGCACGCGAGGGAGAAGTAATGGAACATTAAAAATAGTTGTTCATTGTTCGTTGTTCGTTGTTCGTTTACGAGGGAATCTAACAACGAACAACGAGCATAACAACTAACAACTATAAATTATCATGTCGCAAAGCTCAAAGCTCGTTGCAGATACCCTTTTTAGCAAAACATTAGCTAAAATAAAAGACTACGGCACACTCATAAAGTTCAAACTTTCAATGACTGTCGTTTTTTCTGCGGTCATGGCGTATTTAATTGCACTCAAAGCGCCAGTAGATTATGGTCAACTACTTATTTTAGCTCTTGGTGGAATTTTTACAACGGGTGCTTCAAGTGCTCTGAACCAAGCCATTGAAAAAGACTACGACAAACTAATGAATAGAACTGCCAACCGCCCTGTTGCGGCAGGTAGGATGTCAGCCTCCGAGGCAGTTTTGGTTGCCGGATTCATGAGTTTATTCGGCGTATCTTTCTTAGCATATTTCAATCCAATCACTGGTGTACTGGGCATGATCTCGCTCATACTGTATGCTTTCATTTATACCCCGCTCAAACGCATTTCAAATATTTCGGTAACAGTCGGTGCCATACCTGGTGCTATACCAGTTGTTATTGGTTGCACAGCTGCAAACAACGGCTCACTAACAGTTTTAGCTTTAGGCTTGTTTGGAATTCAATTTTTTTGGCAGTTCGCACATTTTTGGGCAATTGCTTGGCTTGCAGATGAAGATTATAAAAAAGCAGGTTTTCTTCTATTACCATCAAAAAATGGCGAAAAAAATAGGAGTGTCGGCATCTATTGCGTTCTATATACCGCAGCTATTTTTCCGAGTATTGCACTCTTGTATCTAACCGATAATATTAATAGTATTGCCGCGTCTCTACTTTCAGTTGTAACGCTCGGGTATTTATATTTTTGTTTTAAACTCGCCAAATATTACGATCGCAAAACAGCACTACAATTAATGTTTGCTGCACTTTTATATTTGCCAATTGTTCTGGCAATAATTTTAATACTAAAATAATGAACTTTGAGCCTTAAGCTGCCAAACGGTATTGTCTCAAGGCTCAAAGCATATAGCTAAAAACTTTAAAAATGGCACTCACATATTCTAATAGTAAAATTCACCCTCATAAATTCGCTTTGTGGCTTGGCTGCGGTGGCATCGTAATGATGTTTGCTGCCTGGACGAGTGCTTTTGTAGTGCGCCACGCGGCAGGCAATTGGTTAGAGTATAAATTGCCAAATATTTTTTACTATAACACCATTACTATAATTTTGAGTAGCGTCACGTTGCAACTTTCGTATAATGCTTTTAAAAAAAGAAACGAAAATGTTTATAAATCGCTACTAATTATTACTTTTGTGCTCGGAATTTTATTTATAGTGTTTCAAGTGATAGGTTGGCAACAACTTTCTGATATTGGCGTACCATTAAAGAAAAATCCCTCGGGTGATTTTATTTATTTGTTTACGACTTTTCATGTCGCGCATTTAATGGCAGGGTTAGGCATTTTGATCGTAGCTTTAGTGCACGCTTTTGGATTACCTTTTAAACCGACACCACG
>JAYVVO010000085.1:0-6228 GCA_043786955.1 Saprospiraceae bacterium | reverse complement strand
CCTAATAATATTTTCGTTTAAAATAAAAGTTTGTGCTAAAATTAAATTATCAACTTCCTTAGCAATTACATATTCAATGCCTTGCGTTAAACGTACTCCTCCGGTAAGAATTTTTAAAGTTTCCTTCATTAGTTCAACTCTGTCTATAGACCGCCCTTCTTCAACTATATTTTTTAATGTAAATTGTATTTCTTCAGGTGAAATCCATTCAATTTGTCGATATTTTTCTGGTAAATAGCTTCTATCTCTGGCTTTTTCAATTTTTTGATTAGTTCGCCAAATAAAACCCCCTCGTTTTATCCACTCTCCATTCTTCTCTCCTAAAGAGAAGACTTTATAAAATTTAGCTTCGATACGAGTGCCAATTCGATTAATTCCAAGTTGTTGAGTAATGACTGTTTTTATATAATCTTCATGGGCTGGAGATTCAACTCTTAAGAGTTCAGAAACTATTTTAATGAGTTTATAATCCTCTATTAGATGTAATTCTGGGCTAATCCCAATAAAATCCATTTTTGATTGCTGATATATAACTTTCCATCGGTTGCTATTATCAGCCATTTGCACCAAGATAGGTTCAGGCTCCTCAGATTTATCGCTTATTGGTTTGGTAAAACCGTTTTTCAAAACCACAATATAATCAAGTAATTTTTTTAACTCGATTGAAGGATTTCTAAACCAGTCGGTACTCCAAATACGATAAATTTCCCAACCCAGTCCTTCTAATACACCCTGTCTTAATCTATCTCGTTCTCTGGCAGAGCGAGAACTATGGTAAGTTGCTCCGTCACACTCAATACCCAGTAAGTATCGTCCCTTTTGTTCAGGATGAGGTACAGCTAAATCTATAAAATATCCTACCGAACCAATTTGAGTATGAACCTCATAACCAGCTCTTTCCAAAGCAGCTTTTACTGAGTCTTCAAAAGGTGAATCTGTTGGTTTATTAGTAAAGATATTTACATTAAAATTTCTATTTTGAGCATAATCTAAAAATGCTTTAAAAATCTTTAACCCGTTTGCATCAGTATCTGAAATTTGTAAATCACTCGCAGTAAAATTTGAGAACAGCACGCATTTACGTCTTGCTCGTGTAAATAACACGTTTAATCTTCGTTCTCCACCTACTCGATTAACGGGACCAAAGTTTTTATTTAATTTACCTTCTATTGTGCGACCATAACAAATACTTACAAAAATTACATCTCTTTCATCTCCTTGGACATTTTCAAGGTTTTTAATAAAAAATGGTTCTTTAGCTTTTTCTGCCGAACTCATATATTTATCAAAATCTGAGTCTTCTTTGCGGACTCTCATTAACAGATTTTCAATACAATCTTTTTGCCTAATACTAAAAGCAACAATTCCAATCGAACAACTATCTGGACTTGGAAACGATTGAGCATGATTTCTCAAAGAATTAATTATATATTCTGCCTCTTTTTCATTTTTTTGAGTCGCATAAATTGTATCAGGTAAATGTTTAAACTGTAATCCTAAATCTTCATTTTGAGGGAAAGCACTTGGCAAATTAATAAGTTTATCATCATAAAAGTATTTATTTGAAACTGCTATTAATGATTCATGTTTACTTCGGTAGTGCCATTGGAGCATGGTTTGTTTAGCATTTTTAGTAACAAATAAGTCTAAAATACTTTCCATGTCAGAGACATTTGAATATTCAGACTCATCATCAATTTCTTCTAAATCGACTACTTGGTTAAAAAAATCACTGGGTGGTAACTGTTTATCGTCACCAACTACAACTGCATTACTACCTCTTAACAAAGCACCAAAAGCTTCTATAGGCTTAACTTGGCTTGCCTCATCAAAAATAACATAATCAAACTTAATTCTGTCTGGTTTTAAAAAATGAGCAACAGATAAAGGACTCATCATAAAAACTGGTTTTATCTGAACAATCATTTCTCCCGCTTGGTCTAATAACTTCCTTAACGGTAAGTGCCTTCGTTGTTTATTTATTTCATTTCTCAAGATACTCATTTGTTCACCGACAGTATTAATACTGGGAATTCTACCTAAATGTTCATATTTTATTTTCTGGCGATTGTGTTTTTCTATTAGATATTTGTCAGTTTCCTTGAAAGTAGTAGCTTTGGTGCTCAACTGAGTTGTATCTAACGCTCTGCGGTTCGTAAACGCATCATTAAGGAGTGTCATCATCATTGAGTACTTCCAAGAATCTAAAACTTTATCAGCGTTTAAAGGTTCTGATTGCAGCAATTCATGTGTAACTTTATCACATTCAAGTTGCTCTAATCGCTTTTTATGTGCGTTCCATTGGCAAGAAATATTTAATAATTCAAACTTATTATAGATTGTCAGAAGTTGTTGCTCTATCTGAAATATAGGCACATCATGTCCAAATAATTTAGATTTATATTGGAACTCAAACTCCAATCGTGAAATCCAATCATCCGTTTTACTTTGAAAATCAAATATCAATTTATGCAGGTCTTTGACATCTCTAGAAAAAGAACCAGTTGGGATATCTAATTTATCTAAAATCTTATGATTAATTAGTCCTTTGTTCCACTTATTTTGAATCTCAAAAATATACTCTGCTCCTTTTCTTCTATTTAGCCATTTTACATCATTTTCAAAATCCCAATTAGAACTATCAATAAAAATGTCTTTGGCAACACTATTTAATATTTTTGCTTTTTCAACTAATTCAGCCTTATATACCAATATTGTTGCTAATTCAGCTTGCTCGCTTATCGAAGGCGGTTTAATTTTTAAAACACTTAGAAGCTGTTTTTGAGAAAGTCGAAAATCACTATGAATGAATCTATACCATTTTTCGCCTTTTGTTTCATAGGCAAGTTTAACTGTATGAAAATTTTGCTTGTGAGCATCTGCAATGAATTTATCAGCATAAGTTGTCTTCAAATGATGAAATTCGTTTCCTATTTGGAAAAGCTCGATAATTTCATCTTTCGTAATAAGATTTGCATTGAAGCCTGTATTTATACCATCCGTTCCTGGATTTTCTAAAAGTAATTGAGTAGTAGTTAAAATTTGGCTAACTCCTCTTAAATTACTGGGGCTTTCAATTCTTAGTTTTTCAGATAATCTTATTGAATTTTCATTAATCTGTCGTAGAAGGGCAACTATTTCAGAGACTTGATTTTTCAGCTCTTGCTCTTCTAATATTCCAATCTGGACTCTTCCATTTCCCCAAAATAGCGAATTCGTAAGTTTCCCATTTTGTTTTATGAAATCACAAGCAGATTTAATGCTCTCCTCCCTTTTTTTAATATCAGAATAAGTCCATTTTATATTTGCTGTTGGTAAAAAACTAATATCTGGAAATCTTTGTTTCGCTATTAAAATCTCGCCAATAGCCTGAAAAGGTGTGATTTCACTTTCTCTTATTGGTTCCACAAGAGAAGAAAAATAATTATTTAGCTGTAGACGTGATTCATTTAATCTGGCTAATTCTCCATTATCACGAACATTTTGTTGAGTTTTCTGCTCAAGGGTTTGACGAACACTTTCAAGAATTTCGCGTCGATTAGCTTTATAGCTATGTAATTCAAGGCATGCAGATCCTAATCCAGTTTTTTCCAATCTGTTTTTCACGACTTCTAATGCCGCCAATTTCTCTGATACAAATAGAACTGTTTTACCTTTCTGAATACAAGAAGCAATAATGTTAGTTATAGTTTGGGATTTACCTGTTCCTGGAGGTCCTTTAATAACTAAATACTTATTCTTAAATACCTTATCAATGGCTTCGGCTTGTGAGCTGTCTGCATCAAGAATATGGTTAATCTCTGAAACCGCTAAATTGTCGAGACTAAATTCCTCTTGTGCAGAATTTGATTCTGTAGCTAATAATAAATTTCCGAAATTGTCTAACAAGTTTTTAATTAGAAAATTATCCGTAGGCTTATTATTTTCGTCCCAACGATTTTCGTCTAAATCATGATACATCATTAGCTTTAAGAAAGAAAAAAGATTAACCCTTATATCGTTTGGAACTATTTCCCAACGGTTTTTATTTTTTAATGAGTTTTGAATGTTGTAGAAATAATCACTAATTGATTGCTCTTCATCAAAAATTGGTAATTTTATACCAAAATCAACCTCCATTTTCCTTTCAAGCGTATAATTTGGTTCAACTGTTTCTCCAGTTTGTTTTAATTCAAAACTCGTCTCTCCTTTGTAAATGATTTTTTCAATTTGTATTGGAATGAGTAAAAGAGGAGATAAAATTTCTATATTGCTATTATCATCTTCATACCATTTAAGTACTCCAAGAGAAATATATAACGCATTAACACCCCTCTCTTCTATAAATTCCTTGGCTTCTTTATAAGTATTTAAAAGCCTTTTATCTAACTCTTTATCTGAATAATTTGTTTTAATAGTAAAAACGTTTCGAGGGGTAGAACCATTTAAATTTTCTGAAAAAAATATACAATTCTTTGACTCTAAAATTAATTTTTGCAGAATCTCTTCGGAGGAAGTACCAGTAATAGTCAGACCTTTAGCTTTAAACTCTCTAAGTTTAAGAAGATTATTACTGAGAGTTAAATTCAAAAGTTCTTTGCGTAACGAGTCAAGCATCGGGCATTTATTGAATAGTTCAAGAGAAATTTTTATTCTTTTTCAACCGAATAATATGCAATTTGAGTAAATAGAGATAAATAAATTATCCGTTTAAATGTTTATTCTCAAAGGAGGCAAAGTAGAAAAGGAAAATCATATTTGCGTTCAAAATGTATGTTATTAGTCTTAACGACAAAAATATCAAGAAGTTTTTGTTTTTTTAATATGATTTTTATCAAAAAAATAAATCAACAATGATTTGAGGATCGAGTTGCAGTTAATAGGTTTTTTTATCCAAATTGTGATGATAAAAAGAAATGCTGCATGGTGGAACTGAAGATATTCAATTCTTCACAATAATTCTTTTAGTCCGTTGATTCGATGAATGCAAACCCAAAACTTCCACTTGTTTTTCGACGTCCGATTGTTTGGTGTTCAGCATCACGTCCGATTTAATTTTATTGTACTTCCATTGTAAATCTTTTATTTCGCGCTCGGCTATTTGTATGCGTTTGACTTGCTTGTGCGAAAAGTTGGCGTTGAAAATATAAATCAGACTCAGAAAGAAAACAAAAAACACGAACGGCAAATTATTAAAAACCCATTGTGAAAACATAGGTGCAATGCGCGCGTAATCTTTGAGTGGTCGTGCCATAATTTAGTTGACAGTTGATAGTTGACAATTGATAGTGAACGGTTGACAGTAAATCCTTCGGCTATCAACTGTCAACTATCAACTAATTTTTTGAGCGATGCGCAATTTCGCAGATCGCGACCGTGCATTCGCTTTTATTTCTGCTTCGCTCGGCTCAATCGGTTTTTTTGTGATGACGTTAAAATACTTTGTGCTGTTACCAAAAAAATCTTGCTGCAAAATACCATCAGAATTACCAGTTTTCATAAAATTTTTTACAATTCTATCTTCTAAAGAGTGAAAAGTTATTACACTCAAAATGCCACCTGGTTTTAATACCTCCAAACTTTGCTGCAATAATAATTTGAGCGCGCCCATTTCGTCATTTACTTCAATGCGCAAGGCTTGAAAAACTTGTGAAAGATAGCGCATTTTCGGTCCGATAATTTGCGGTTCAATGACAGCCAGCGCGTCTGAAATTCTGCGATAAGGTTTATGAATGCGCGCAGCTACAATCGCATTAGCCAACGTGCGCGCGTTTCTCACTTCACCGTATTCACCAAAAATAGTTTGTAAACCGGCGGCATCTGTTTTATTTAAAATATCCGCGGCAGTGCGTTTTTCGCTCGTGTTCATGCGCATGTCTAAATCGGCATCGAAGCGATATGAAAATCCGCGCTCGGCAGTATCGAACTGAAACGACGACACACCCAAATCTGCTAAAATACCATCTACTTGTTTCACGCCTTCAAAGCGCAACAAATGTTTTATTTCTCGAAAATTATGATTGATGAATGTAAATCGTTCGTCTGTTGGTGCGTTTTGTTCGGCGGCATCATCTTGATCGAAACCAAAAAGTTTTCCTCCCGTGCCGAGTTTTTCTAAAATTAATTTGCTGTGTCCGCCGCCACCAAATGTTGCATCCACATAAATCCCATCGGGTTTTATGTTGAGTGCTTCTACAGCTTCATTTAGTAAGACGGTGGTGTGGTACATTTAAAAATTAAAGAATGAAA
>JAYVVO010000084.1:0-2140 GCA_043786955.1 Saprospiraceae bacterium | reverse complement strand
TATGAACTATGAACCGCAATTAGCATGTCATAGCTCATAGCTCACGATTCACAGCTTATTTGTTGGTGAATTTTTTTTACAATTTCTAATGCTTTTTTCACATCATCGTTTAAAACGGTCAAGTGTCCCATTTTGCGAAAGGGTTTTGTAGTTTGTTTGCCGTATAAATGCAAGTGCGCATCGTCTATTTTTAAAATCAAACCGTAATTTTTGTAGATTGGTTCACCTGAAAAACCTTCTGCGCCGAGTAAATTTAAAAGTGCGGCGGGTTTCCGAAGTTCAGTGCTACCAAGTGGAAAATTTAAAATAGCGCGCAAGTGCTGCTCGAACTGTGAAGTGTCACAAGCTTCAATAGTATGATGACCAGAATTATGTGGACGTGGCGCAACTTCATTGACTACAAGTCTGTCTTCATCCGTTAAAAAAAATTCTACCGCTAACAAACCCACTATTTCAAGTTCGGTGGCGATACGTTCAGCGTAATATTGCGCTTCTAATTCTACGTAGTTTGAAATATCAGCAGGGCAAGTTTGAAACAAAAGTAAATTAGCTGACTCTTCAAAAATCATTTCGGTAGCTGGGAAAAAAGCAATCTCGCCATTGATATTTCTTGCTAAAAGAATACTGATTTCTTTTTTTATTTTAACGGGTGTTTCTGCAATACAAGGAGTGTCAGGTAGGGAATCAAAATTTTGAGTCTTTACAAAAATAACGCCTTTACCATCGTAACCTTCTCTACGCGATTTCCAGACGAACGGCGAAAAATTATTTTCGTAGTGTTTTATCAATTGTTTTTTACCGGAAAAAAAAAGCGTTTCAACTGTTGGGATATTATTTTTGAGGTAAAATTCTTTTTGCGTGCCTTTGTCAATAATTGTTTTTAGTGCGTGTGTTGAAGGATAAACCTTTTTGCCTTCGCGTTCTAAAACTTCAAGTGCTTCTATATTAACGTGTTCAATTTCAACGGTTATAACATCCACGCTTCTGCCGAAGACTAAAACATCCTCGTAATTTTTAAAACTACCTTCTATAAATTGTGTGCAGTAATTCTGTGCGGAACACGGCGCACTATCAAGAATGTGCATTTCGAGATGCAAATTAGCAGCAGAAAGACACAGCATTTTTCCGAGTTGACCGCCACCTAAAATTCCAATTTTTGTCTTATTAAACTGCATTATATCCCGTTTTTAAATCTTAAACGATTTCTGATGGTCAAAAAAGGAAAGCAAAAACTACAAAATTTGCTCATTGCTTTTTGCCTTTTGCCTTTTGGCGTTTGTATATTTACGCAAAACTAAAAGTAGAGACGCAATATTTTGCGTCTCTACCAAATTAAACACGATGTAATGTATAAATTGTTAAAAAATGTGCGCGTTGTTAATCGCGGGAAGATAATTGATGCCGATGTTTTGATTAAAAAAACGATGATTGAACGCATTGAAAGTTCTATTTCGCCGCCCGAAAATTGTGAAATCATTGATTGTAAAGGTTTACATCTCATTCCAGGTATCATTGATGATCAAGTACATTTCAGAGAGCCGGGTTTAACGCACAAGGCGACAATTGCAACAGAATCGCGCGCAGCAGTAGCGGGCGGTGTAACATCTTTTATGGAGATGCCAAACGTTATTCCGACAACGACTACACAGATTTTATTGGAAGAAAAATATGCGATTGGTGCCAAATCGTCTTTAGCTAATTACAGTTTCTTTTTTGGTGCCACCAATAATAATTTTGAGGAAGTGATGCTTACTTCCAAAAAAAATGTCTGTGGTGTAAAAATTTTTATGGGTAGTAGCACGGGTAATATGCTCGTTGATAACAATAAAGTTCTAGAAAAACTTTTCGGCAACGTCGAACTACTCATTGCAACACACTGCGAAAGTGAAACAATGGTGCGCGAGAGTACGGAGCGGGTAAAAAATTATATTGAGCAAAATAAATTTAATGCAAATGCACAATTACATCCGTTCGTTCGTCCACGTGAAGCGTGTTACGCGAGTTCGCAATATGCCATTAATTTAGCCAAAAAACTTGGAACGCGTCTTCACGTTTTACACATATCTACTGCCGACGAAATAGAATTATTCGATAACAGTTTGAAACTTTCCGACAAAAAAATTACTGCCGAAGCGTGTGT
>JAYVVO010000083.1:0-2143 GCA_043786955.1 Saprospiraceae bacterium | reverse complement strand
ATCCATTAAAACAGCAACCGATAAAATTAAAGCGCGTGGTGGCGACGTTATTTTTGTACGAACACCTTGTAGTGGACCATCATTAGGTGAATTAAAGGGTTTCCCACGCGAGAAATATTGGGAGCGACTTTTAAATTATACGCATTGCCAAGGCATTCACTTTACCGATAAGAATAGCGATAAAACAGTCACTTTCCCCTTTCAATTAACATCTCAAATAGAGGGAGGTAAAGTTAAATCTACCCGCATTTATTTTGATAATCTTTATATCGTTAGTCAATTGGGCTACAAAGTAACACCACCTGAGAAAAAATAAGAGTTTTTGAAAATTTTTGTGTCGCAAGAATCAAAGCGCCACATTATTATGCGAAACAAATTTTTTTAGAGTAATTGTTCAGTTTTCAATCCAAATTTTTAATTTTTAAATAAAAAATTATGAAACGTAGAGATTTTTTAATAAATTCAACTTTATCAGCCGTGGCAGTTAGTGTAACAGGTTTCATTCGTTTCGATGGAAAACAATTTGTGGGCGATTGTGAAACCACAACCGATATTTTAGGACCATATTACCGTCCTAATAGTCCTGTTCGAAATAATTTTATCATTCCAAATGAAGCAGGTGAACCAATTGAATTAAGTGGATTTATAAGGCACACGGATTGCACAACACCTTATAAGAATGCCAAAATTGAATTGTGGCATTGTGATTCGAAAGGTGTTTACGATAATCAATCAACAGATTTTCGTTTTCGCGGCACTACCTACTCGGATGAAAAAGGGTTTTACGCTTTTAAAACCACGACGCCTGTACCTTATGGTAATGAAAAAAGTATTAGACCCGCACATTTTCATTTAATGATAACCGCCGAAGGCTATCAACCCTTAATCACGCAGCTTTATTTCAATGGCGATGCGCACATCAAAACGGATCCTTTTGCAGCGGCGGCTAAGGCACAGAAAAGGATTTTAGATGTTCAAAAAACAAATTTAGGCGTTGCAAAAGTTCAGTTCGATGTAAGTATGGCTGAAAAACTACGGATAGAGGCTACGGCGCTAGATAAATTATTGGGCATTTATACCAATGAAAAGGACAAGAAAAATACACTTGAACTTTTCAAATATAACGGTGACTTGTGGCTGAAAAATGAAGCTTTTGGTAGCAAATTCGAATATGTGGGTAATAATACTTTCGATGAAGCCAATAATCCAGATGGTCAGTTTTGGAAACTTGAATTTGAAATCTTGGCATCAGGGGGCATAAAAATAATGCAAAGCTACACTGAGAACGATTTATCAATGAAGTTTTCAGTTTTTCTGAAAGATAAATAGAATATAAATTGACTCGATAATTTTATTTTTTCACTTTTTAATTTCAATTTTTATGAAATTTTCTTTATCAATTAGTCTGTTAATTACAGCATTTTTATTGACTACGGCGTGCAATGCACCTGCCACAGAAAAAACACCTAAAACGGTTGAAACCGTTCAAGCCATGGTTGCTAAACCCGATATGGCAAAAGTAAAAGCGGAAATTCAAGCGTTAGAAAATGCTTATGCAGATGCCGACAATGCCAATAACGCGAATGCTATCTCCGCGCTTTACACCGACGACGCAGTGAGTTTAAATAATAACGAACCAATGAGTATTGGTAAAGCTGCCATTCTAAAATCACAAACAGCGGGAATGGCTAAAAAGAAAAAAGGTACCACCGTAACTTACGACATCATGGATGTTTACGGCGATGAAAACCAAGTGACAGAAGTCGGTAAATTTATTCGTAAAGATGCCGCCGGAAAAGTGGAACGCACCGGCAAATACATGGCTGTTTGGGAAAAACGCGATGGTAAATATCTCTGTGTTAGAGATATTAGTAACAATGACGCCAAAGAAGTGGCGCAGTAAATTTCTAAAAACGTTCCGGGAACTTTAAAAATTTCCCGAACGTCCTAAAAAATTCTTTTCTCATACTTAAATAAATAAACTAAATCAATGAAAAAAGTAGGTATTATTGGTGGTGCTGGCTTTATTGGTAGCTACAACACACTCAAATTTTTGAATGCAGGATACGCAGTTAAAGTATCGACGACGGATATTTCTAAAAAAGAAAAATACGAACATCTGGCGCACTTTCCAGAAACGCAA
>JAYVVO010000082.1:0-6240 GCA_043786955.1 Saprospiraceae bacterium | reverse complement strand
ACAATCACGTTGTTGATTTTGCTGACGAGGTTAAAGTGACGCTACCAGACGAAAGAAAATTTATGGCGCGAGTCATTGGTACGGATCCACGCAGCGATTTGGCGGTTTTGAAAATTGCTACAACAGGTTTACCTGCCATTCAAAAAGGCAACTCAGATGTTTTACGTATTGGCGAATGGGTTTTAGCGATTGGCTATCCTTACGACATCGGCACAACTGTAACTGCAGGTATTATTTCTGCCAAGGATAAAAAATTGCGTGGAGATAACTCGAATGCTATTGAAGATTTTTTACAGACGGATGCGGTTGTAAACCCGGGTAATTCGGGTGGTGCTTTGGTAGATGTGCAAGGTAGATTAGTCGGAATAAATTCTGCGATACAATCGCGTACAGGAAGCTACGAGGGTTATTCGTTTGCAATTCCGATTAGCTTAGTGGATAAGACGGTTGAAAATATTATTAAGAACGGAAAAAACGGTATTACAAATAATAACCGCAACGGGTTAATTCAAGGCAATAAAAGTAATAACCCACGCGGTGTTCGGTTAGGCGTTCAGATGGTGAATGACGAAGATTTTTTACGCGTCGCTAAAGATAATGAGATTGATGTTAAGGAAGGTGTTTTTGTAGACGCTGTACAAGATGGAAGTAATGCGCAGTTTGGTGGAATTTTACCAAAAGATGTAATTATAAAAGTTGACGGCGATAATATTAAAAAAACAACTGACTTAAAATCGAAGTTACTAAAATATAAAGTAGGCGATACCGTCAGAATAACAGTAGTTCGTAATGGGGATATTCAGGATTTAAAACTCACATTGCGTCCAAGCTAATTAGGATTTAGAATTTGACAATTGTGTGACAAATAGGACAAATATTTTACCGATATTTGCGAACTAAACTCTGTTTAATTTTGTTATACAAATATAAGATACTTGTTTAAAGTTGGTTTTTCGTTTTGTTTTGATGCGCTCGGTTGAAAAACTGAGCGCTTTTTTTTGTCTTTCGTAAATTATATCTATATTTGTATAATTAAGTTGTTCAACAGTTTAATACTTCATAATCCCACCTGTCATTGTTTCGTTAGTGTGTTAAGCTAATGCAAATTTTTATGTTTGCACATACACATTTATTGAAATTGTATCAAATTTGAGCGTACAACATAACTGTAAAATCGAAAGCCATTTTTTCATTTTGATTTGAGGTTGATAAATGCCAAAACTGCACTTTTTTATTCTGCTACTGTTTCTGTCAATTGTAAGCGCAGCTTACTCACAGAAAGTGGTATGGGTTGGCGTGACGAGTACAAACAACGGAAGCACAACGAATCAGATTGCGAGTTGCAGTTTTATAAATAATAGCGAGATGAAAATTCCGCAAAATTTAGCACCTGCAACCAAATTCAATTCTATTTTTAATACGTTGAATAATATTTGCGTCAATAATAATTTTAGTTATGAAGTTCGTTTGCGCGATTCAGTGAGTTTAGTTAATGGTGGTGAGCGTTTTGTAACAACGAATTTATTTTCGTCTATCGGCATTTTAAATATTTCTGTGGCAGAAAGCGCAGCATCAACACAAATATTTTTAACACTTAATGGCGTTGCACTCGGTTTCAACAAAACAGACTTAGTTTTCGATTTAACTAAATGGTTGACTCTTAAAATTATTTTTAAAAATGGCATACTTAGCATTTTAGCAAACGGAAAAAATGTGGCGAATACAATTTATTCTGGCGCTGCTAACTCAATTTGTTTATCGCAGTTTATAATGCAGGGATCGGGCGAAGTTGACTACGTTAAAATTTATGATAACACAGTCGGCACTTTTTTTTATAATGAAAGTTTTGACGACTGTAATAATTTAGTAAGTGCGCAAGCGTGTGTACCCAAAACGATTAAAATAATTGGAAATTCACCGTGCATCGGCGATTCGTTGGTGCTTAGTACTAATACTGGTGCCACTACCTATGTGTGGGCAGGACCCAATGGTTACTCAAGTAAGCAACCACGTGTGGTCATCCCAAAAACCGATAACACATGGAGTGGCACTTTTTATTTAACCGCCCAGTTCGATGGCTGTTTAACGGCAACCGATTCTTTTAAAATTAATTTAAAACCTTCGCCGATTATTGATATTGGACGCGACACTTCTATTTGTAGCGGCTTAACGTATTTGCTCGATGCTAAAAACAGCGGCGCAACTTATAAATGGCAAAACGGAACAACAGGAGAATTTCAACAAATTAAAACATCGGGCGTTTATGCTGTCACTGTTACAAATACGAATGCTTGTAAAACGACTGCGTCAGTGAAAATAGATTTCGCTGCAACGGGTATCGTGCCCCGCGTATCTATCAGTCGAGCGAGTTGCGCAAACGTTTGCGATGGCAGATTGCGCGCTTCAGCAACTGGTGGTTTTGGTGCGCCCTATATTTTTAAATGGACAGGCGGACGCATAAAAGATTCAATTGTTGACGCTTGCCCAGGCGATTATGGTTTAACCGTAACTGACTCGAAAGGTTGTAGTGTAAAAGTGGTTGCGACTTTGCCTTCGCCAGTACCAATTTTTATTCAACCTACTTTCGATACACTCTACAACGGTTTTGCTAATAGATGTAACGATTCTAAAAATGCAGCTATTAAAGTGCGCGCAACGGGTGGTGGTGGCGATTTTACTTTTCGTTGGTTTACAGATCCGCCACAAATAACGGATTATATTACAGGTGTCGGCACAGGGAAGATTAAAGTTTTAGCCACAGATAAAAATAATTGTAGCGATACGCTCATCGTTAACGTAGATGCACCGCGACCGATTGAAGCGTTTTATAAAATGATTCCACCGCGCTGCTTAGGAGATAAAAACGGTCAAATTATTTTAGATAGCTTTGCGGGTGGCACGTTTCCGTTTAAATTTCAAATGTCGAATGCTGCTTTTGATGTGAATCTCAACGGTTGGCAAAATTTAGCGAAGGGTAATTACGTCGTTAATATCACAGATGCGAATAACTGCAAGTCGCAAAAAAATTTCGTCGTCGAAAATCCACCTAAAATAAACATTCTCGCTACACCCGATACACTTATTCATTACGGCGACAACGTTAAACTTTACGCGGGTTTAGATACGCCTTCCATTCTAAAAAGTATTTCTTGGTTTAGTTCGCGCGATACAGCGATTGTTTATTCTTGTAAAAACTGCGCAACACCAAATGTCAATCCGCGCATTCCGACTTTATTTAAAGTTACAATGACAGATTCGTTCGGTTGTGTCGTCACGCACGATATTATTGTGCAGGTTGATAAGCGTCGTCCTGTTTTTATTCCCAATATTTTTTCACCGAACGATGACGGCAATAACGATGTGCTGATGGTGTTTGTCGGCAATGGCATAAAAAAAGTTCTCGACTTTCAAATTTTTAATCGTTGGGGACATCAAGTATTTTCGCAACAAAATGTTACGCCTGATAATTTTACGACAGGTTGGGACGGCATGGTGAATGGTATGAAATCGCCAGTTGATACTTACACTTGGTTTACGCGCATCCTTTTTGACGATGGTGAAACAGAAATTTTAAATGGAACGGTTAATTTAGTGCGATAAAAGAAAGCCTCATCTTTTCTTTTTAAAGAAATTGGTCATCAGCTCACCACATTCTGCTTCACAAATACCTAATTCGACGATTGTTTTTGGGTGAAGCATTTCTTTACCAAAGCGCATAAATCCGCGTTTATAATCGGATGCACCATACACTAATCTTTTTAATTGCGACCAAGCCAAAGCACCAGCGCACATTGCGCAAGGTTCTAAAGTTACGAAAAGCGTACATTCATCGAGATATTTGCTGCCAATGTGTTGCGTTGCTGCCGTGATAGCAATAATTTCCGCGTGCGCTGTTACATCGTTAAGTTGTTCTGTTTGATTGTGAACGCGCGCAATAATTCGGTTATTCCAAACAACCACCGCACCAACGGGTACTTCATCTGCGTCCGCCGCTTTTTGTGCTTCTTTCAATGCTTGTTGCATGAAATATTCGTCCGAAAAAATGGTCATGCTTAAGCTTTGAGACATGAGCCATGAGCCATGAGCTATGAGTACCACCTTAACGAGGGCTCAAAGCTCAAAGCTAATGGCTCGGAGCTATTTAGATTTTCTCTTTAAAACTTTCCGAATCGCAGC
The DNA here is from genome assembly GCA_043786955.1 of Saprospiraceae bacterium. GTDB lineage: Bacteria > Bacteroidota > Bacteroidia > Chitinophagales > Saprospiraceae > JAAFJT01. The sequence goes on along the minus strand of JAYVVO010000082.1, from coordinate 2,064 downwards.
TACTACATCGCTAATGCCTAAACCATATTTAGCGAGAAGTTCATCAGGTGTTCCGCTTTCTCCAAAACTATCGTTAACCGCGACATATTCTTGGGGTGTTGGGCAATGTTGCGAGAGAACCTCTGCCACAGCCGAACCTAAACCACCTGCGCGTTGGTGTTCTTCGGCACTAACAACAGCACCCGTTGCGCGCGCTGCTTCAATAATTGCATCAGCGTCGAGCGGTTTAATGGTGTGAATATTAATAACTTGAACGCTGATATTTTCAATTGCTAATTCTTTGGCAGCCTCTAAAGCATGCCACACTAAATGACCTGTTGCAAAAACGGTAACATCTGTTCCAGCTGTTAAGTGCAAAGCTTTACCAATTACGAAAGGTTTATCGTGCGTGAAAATAGGCCAAACGGGTCTGCCAAAACGCAAATACACTGGTCCGTGATAATCGGCGATAGCAATTGTAGCCGCTTTGGTTTGTGCAGCATCGCAGGGATTAATTACCGTCATGTTCGGCAACATCCGCATCATACCAATATCTTCTAAAATTTGGTGCGTTGCACCATCTTCTCCCAAAGTTAAACCTGCGTGACTTGCACAAATTTTTACGTTTTTATCGCTGTATGCTACCGATTGTCTGATTTGATCGTACACGCGTCCCGTCGAAAAATTAGCAAACGTTGTCGTGTATGGAATTTTACCCGTTATGGCTAAGCCAGCAGCAATACAAATCATATTTGCTTCTGCAATACCAACTTGAACGAAACGCTCTGGAAATTCTTTAATGAAAGCATCGAGTTTCATTGAACCTGCTAAATCTGCTGTAAGCGCCACAACGTTTTTATTGCTTCTACCCAATTCCAAAATACCTTCTCCAAAACCGTCACGGGTTGCTTTTTTACCGATAACGGTTATTTCTGTTAATTTTTCTGACATGACTGACTTTTTATTTGAGTGTGCGCATAATTCGCAGCACAAATATAAACATCAGATTTTGTTTGTACAGTTCTTTTTATAAAATCTTCTGAAATCGAGGTTTCAATTATTCAAAAGTTGGGTGCACATTTTTTGAATCGCTATTTCTGTATGGTTTAATGAAGTTCTCGTTCGATTATGTTTATCAATAAAAACGTAATGGGGTAAGACTTCAACCTCATACGCCGATTTAACTTGCTCTAAAGCATTCGGTTGAGCAGTAATTCCTTCAATTTTTAAATCTTGCAGAATATTTTTATAAGCGTTGATGTCTTCATCGAGATTAATATTGAGCAGAACGATGCCATTTCTTTGCAAATCGTGCCGAAGGAAAGCTGTGTTTTTAAAATTAGTTATACACGCCGAACACCAACTTGCCCAAAAACTAACCATTACGACGCGTCCGTTATAATCCGAAAGTTGGCGCACGGTGTTATCGGGTAAAGTAAAATTAAAATTTGTTGCCAACGGAAACTTTGCGTGAAACTCGCCGTGCGAAATCATTAATTCATTGAAATGTTTAACGAGTAGTTCATCGGGACAAGTAGCTACAAAATTTTCCCATTTTTGCGCTGCGAATAATTTATCTTTTTCTGAAGCAAGTGTCTCTTCCAATAATTTTAAAAGAAGGAAATAAGTTTGTTTGGTCGTTCCAATGGAAGCAATCGTTGCATATAATTTTTGAGGTTCTGCATTAACATTTTTCGCGTGGGCGTGTGCGAACATTTTTAATGCATCGGCAACAAACGGTTCATTTTGGTGCTGCGAATCCGCAAAAGTAAAAGTTTGCGTAGGAATAACAGATTGCGCGCCGCGCAATTCAGTGGCATCGGCGAAATTATGAAAAACGAAATAGCTATACAACCGACGTTGCAAAGTATATTGCTCGAGCCTAAACAAATAGGAAAACAAATAGCGACTTATTTCGCTTTTGTGTTCGTACAGTAAATCCATAGCGACATCGAATCGGCGATGAACGAGCATATTGAATTGCGCGGCGTTGTAATTTTGAGCTTGCGCGTAAGTAGGTCTATCAACTAAAGTTTTTAAATATTCGGAAGGTGTTTTAATAATTGGGTTAGAATGAAATTTCTC
>JAYVVO010000081.1:0-6255 GCA_043786955.1 Saprospiraceae bacterium | reverse complement strand
CTAAAAAAGGTTTTACTTGTGGGTAAATAGCGTCGAGTTTGGCAATTTCATTTTTTTCGAGCGGCGCACCCAAATCACCTTCCCAACAACACGCGCCTTTGCATTTTTCGATATTGCAAATAAAACTTTCTTCTACGACTGCCGAAGCGATTAATTTATCTTGAATGAAATACATGGATTTTATTTTTTAATTTGCACTTCGCTTATCATTGGGAAGTGATCGGAAAAATCAACGTGCGCAATGCGACTACTCATAGTTTTAAAACGTTTATCAATCAGAATATTATCAATTTTTAAATAAGGTATGTTGCCGTTATAACTTATCCCAAAACCTTTACCACCTTTTAAAAAAGTATCGTCTAAATTTTTGCTGAGCGTTTGATAGGTATAAGAGAGCGGCGTATCATTAAAATCTCCGCAAATAATAACAGGAAATTCCGACTCTGCTATACTTGCAGCCACTTCCTCCGCTTCTTGCGCGCGTTTAATACCGTACTTTCTAAATCGGTGCAAAATTTTAAGAATATCAACGACCGATTCCTGATTGTCTAATATGCCTTTCGCTGCCAATTCATCGGCGGTGTTACTTAAATTATTCGATTGCAAATGTGCAGCATATAGACGCACTTTCGTGCCGTCAATATTAATATCAGCAGCTATGCAACCATTGCCACCATTTTTATTAATCGGTAATCGGAATGTATTATCCATCGGAAACTTTGAATAAATACTAATGGCTGTGCTATCGCCATGATATTTATACGGATAGTTTTCCTGAAATTTAAAACTATATCGTTTACCTTCATAAATATTATTTTGCGTACCGTATTCTAAAAAAGCAATGATGTCTGGATTTTCTTTCGCTAAGTAAGCATTCATACGTATCTGTCCTTCAACGCGATCGGCGTAACTAAAAAGGGCAAAACCCGATACGTTATATTCCATAATTTTTAGGACGTGTCTTGTCGCTTTTCTGGAAAAATTAAACGCTACGCTTCTAAAAATAAATGGTAAGCAGCATAAAAGCATTCCCAGAGAAACGTAGGCAAACTTATTACGCGCTAAAATCCAGATTAATAAAAAGAAAACATTAGCAACCACCAGATACGGAAAAACGATGCCGAGAAACATAAACAGAGACACTTTCGCGGGACTAATAAAAGGCGAACCGAATGACAGCACTGTTAATATCAGTAAGGTTATGTTGATTTTTTTTAGAAAAGAGATCATTTCATTTTTTACTCACTTTAAACAGAAAATCTTTTTCTTCGGCGTTTAAACTATTGTATCCTTTTTGGCTAATTTTATCTAAAATAGCATCAAGGCGTTCTTGTTCTGTTTGTGGCGCAGTACCGGTTTTTTTATTCGAGTTAGCTGTATTTTTAGTGGGCATAACACGCTCGGCATACGTGCGTTGTGCGTTGTTTATGTTGCGATTTCGATTATTATTGCCGTTGCCTCTTCCCATTAATTTTCTAAAAAAATTGGTAATGCTTTCTGCAACGGCATTAAAACCGAGAGACCAATCTCGACCACGTCCTAAATTAGTGGCAAACGAAATACCTAAAACTACACCACCCAAATGCGCAAAACTTCCACCAGCGTTATAGCTATTCGATATAGAGATAACGTCGAGAACAATTAACACCAGAGCGATATATTTGAGTTTAACGGGTCCGATAAGCAATAAATTGAAAATATAATCGGGCGCAATAATCGCGGCGGCTGCAACCATTGCCATCACTCCTGCCGATGCCCCTAAAGCATAAATACCAATACCTGGCGAGTAGGGTGTGTAATTTGCAAAAATAAAAAAAACGATATTGCCAACAATAACGCCGTAAGTATAAATCGGTAGAATAAATCGGTTGCCGAGTAAGTCTCCCACAACTCTACCAAACCAATAGAGCATAAGCATATTCCAAAAAATATGTCCGAATGCTTCATGCAAAAAACCCGATGTAATGATTGACCAAGGATGATATAAGAAAGTCTTTAAGTCGGCAGGCATACAAAAAAAGTGCAGGAAATTACTGTAGTAAGTTCCGTCTGTGCCTGGAATCGTCAGAAATAATTTTACAATATTAATAGCTATAAACACGATGCAATTGGCAATTATTATTTGCATCAGCATGGTGCCGTAGCGAAACTCATTTTTTATATCTTGCCAAATAGACTGGAACATGGTGTATTCTATATTTTAGATCTTTATTTTTCTCTAAAGGTACGCTTATAATTTTATTCAATCAACTTTTTTTTCATTCAAAACTAATAGGATGCTGCGGAACCTAATAAGTTGATTTTACTTTTCACTTTTAACGTGTATCGTAAAGTCTAACGTTTCAACAATAGGATAATTATTTTTAGGCGTGGTTTGTTTCAAAATTATGTCAATATATTTTTTGAGTAACTTGTTTCTATCTTCTTCTTCCGATTTTTTTGTTAAAAACGTCGCCTTAATAAATCCCAATTGACCTGGCGCAATTGTTCCACGCGACCAATCTAAAGCGGTGCAATCGCAGGCTGTTACGATTTCAATATCTAAATTGGCGTTGCCTGTGTTTGTGAATTTATAAATAAATTCGGGGGATTGCTCTAATGTCACATCTCCAAAGTCGTGCGTTTTTGTTTCAAACGTCATTATCGGTAGTTTAGTGATTGTATCCGTATTGATATTTTTTGTGGATGCCAAAACAACTTGCTGCGATTTGCAAGACACCAATGCTAAGTTTAAAAATAAAATGCCGATAAATATTTGCTTTGCTGTGTTCATTCTTAATTTATGATTATTTAATTTATAGATTAATCGCAGAGATTGCAGAGACTAAACTCAAAAAAAGAAAAAAATTTGCAATTTTTATATCCTAACAGGTGTTCCTTATTCCTTAACCATATTATTTACTTAATGAATAATACCATCGTCCCCACCATGTACGTGTCCGTGAGCCACTTCATCCTGTGTAGCCGCGCGCACATCAGTAACGCGCACCGAAAAATATAAATCTACGCCAGCCATCGGATGATTAAAATCGAGACGCACCGCTTCAGGCATAGCATCAATAACGGTAACGAAAGTTTCTTCGCCATTTTCATCTTTTAAAGGGATAAACGTTCCAGGCTCAAAAATATCGAGCACGTTTGTTCCTTCATCCAGTTTAAACGCTGCATAAGGAATATCTTGTACTTTCGTATCGTCGTAATTGCCGTACGCGTCTTCTGATTTTATAAAAAAAGAAAAATCGTCGCCTGCCTTTTTGCCCGTCATGTTTTGTTCAAACGGCGGAATCATATCGCCCACACCTTGTATGTACGTCAGTGGTGCTGCGCCTTCTGTGCTTTCAATGAGTTCACCACCTGCACTTCCTTCGCGCAAACTATAATGACATTTAACGACTGTATTGTTTCTAATTTCCAGCATCTTCTATTTAAAATTTAATAATTCCGAAACTTCAACGTGTAAGGCTTCTTTCGTTTTTTCTACCATGACCAAATTATGGGCGGCGGCTTGGCGCAATAAAGCATCGGCTAACGTTTGTGCGTTATCGGTTGGTGCCAGCGTTTGCGCCACTTCTTGCACCATTTCGGTGGTACTTTGGCGCAAAATGCGTAGTATCTCTACGGCATTGTGCGAAAGATATAAAAACTGTGTGCTATTATACGCATACTCTTGCTGAATGGTTACTGTTAAAGCATATTCAAATTGACGTACCGAAAAATCTTTATAATCTATACGTTCAAGGAGAGATACTAACGAAATACGATCACAAAAAAGACTCAATCGTTCATACGCTGGTAATCGCATTGCGAGCGTTGCTTGTTGATGTTGCCACCGCATATTCTGAAGGGTGACATTATTTTTTCTGGTTTGGCTTTGTTCAAAAACTTTACACAGATAATAAACAGACCAAATTAGAGCTGCCGTAAAAACTATTCCTACAATTAATATCATAGCTACAAAACACGCATCGGTGTTATTTCGTTTAAAAACCACAAAATTAAGTCGCGCAAACAAATTTCAACTACAATTAAAAAAGTATCGAACTGTTTGTTTAATTTTGTTGTTTTAACAATACTTCGCAAATGCGATTGTTTAATACATAGTTTTTTGTAAATTTGCAAAATTTTTGATATGAATACTTTAGTTGAACCGCAAAATATTCAGACACAACAAGCACCTGTTATTTTAACAGATGGTGCTGTTCGCCAATTTAAAACAATTATTGCTGATCAAAACATTGGTTCTCAATATGGTTTACGAGTTGGCGTAAAAGGTGGAGGATGTTCGGGATTTAGTTATGAATTAGGATTTGACGAACAAAAAGAGGGCGATAGCGTATATGCTATTAATGGAATGAAAGTTTTTATGAAAAAAGCGCACGCTATTTATCTATTAGGCATGGAAATTGATTTTAAAGAAGGGTTGAATAATCGTGGATTTTCATTCACTAACCCTAACGCCAAGGAAACCTGTGGATGTGGAACATCTTTTTCAGCCTAAATTTTTTTGTTTTGTCCCATTGTGGTTTTGCGAATGTTGTAAAATACAACTTAGCTAAATTGCGATAACCGATTATGGTAAGTTTATGCACAATTATAATCTCGTTCACTGTTCGCAGTGACGGGATTTTTTTTTGCGCTGAACGTTATAAATCTTTTAGCGCCACTTTTTTTATCGCCGTTTTATTGATAGCACCATAAACGTGAGGAAATTTGAGGTGCGTGGGCGCAGCTTCTTCAAAAATACATTTAGGTGAAAGTAAATCTGTATCAATTTCAATGAGTGTTACTTTAGATACGCCAGCATAGTAGCGGTCTAAAACACCCACTAATTGCTCGGCAGTGCAGCAATGAATAAAATTTTCGGTATCTAAGCTCGGAGCAGCAAAAAAATGCGATTTTTTTTGTTCGTCCCAAAGTTCTGGTAAAGTGATGTGATAAATTATCGTATCCACGCAGTGTATTTTGGCGCAAATATAATTTACTTACTTGGTTTTCATATCATTAAGCGACCAATCGTAATTTAAATACGATAATTCAGCATTTTTATTTAGTTTTATTGTTGAATATTGGTTAATAAATTCAACAACAGAAGGTAGTTTTTTTGTAAAATCTCCTGAAAACCAAGTAAAAATTTTACTCAATTGCGCTTTATCCGCTGACTTTATATGATTACGCGCCGCATCATTTACAAACCCGCGCATCTGTTCATCCAACTGCGTATCTAAGTTTTCGGCAGTGTAAGCACCCACGCGTAATTTCGGACAACTCTTGCTCGCACAATTAACAGCAGCATGAATGCGTGGATCATTATATTTTGGTCTTATGATTCCGTGCTCAATGTCGTTTAAATTATACTTTTTACCTTCAATCTCAATAAATTTAACCGTCCAAGTGTCACTCACAAAAGAAATTCCGTGCTTAACGTCTTTGATGCTCGCAATCGGGTAATGATCGCAAATGAGTTTAATAGTAAAAGCATTATAAGCATTAATCCAATAAGCTTTTTGTTCGTTCACAGTCCAAGTTTTTTCATTCGGGTGATGCATACGCAACGCGTTTAAGTATGTATTGAATCGTGCGCTATCAGCAATAATACCTTTGTAGTTCACTTCACCTGCCGCATTGACATTTTTTTTAAGAATAGAATCGAAAAGTGCATGATTAACAGGTTTTGAAGAGGAATCAAAAGGCTTTACTTTAAAGCAGGCGCAAAAGAATAAACCGACAATGATTATTAATGAATATCTAAAGTGCTTCATAAGTCAAATTAATTTTTAATAAAGGATACTATCTTCTCTATGAACGTAAAAATTAGGTGGAAAGATTTTTTAGTCTGAAATTAAAGCAAAATAGGCAGCATTAAAAACGAAAGTGCCTCACTTTGCAGCGAGGCACTCGAAAACTATAAGTAGATTACCGCCTCAAAAGAGGAAGCCATTTGTTTCTGAATTAACGGTCGCGCAAGCGTGAAAGCAAGCGCAAAATTTCTAAGTACAACCAAACAAGCGTTACTAATAAACCGAGTGCTGACATCCATTCCATGTAAGACGGTGAATTATTCTGAACACCGCGCTCAATATTATCGAAATCGAGGAGCAAATTCATAGTCGCAACAGCAATAACAGCAAGGCTGAAAATAATACCGAATGTGCCGCCTTCATGCATCATCGGAATGTGTACACCAAAAAATGAAAGCACCATGCTAATCATATAGACAAAGAAAATAGCGAAAGTTGCCATAATCACGCCAGCGCG
>JAYVVO010000080.1:0-6260 GCA_043786955.1 Saprospiraceae bacterium | reverse complement strand
ATTGGTTTGGGTTGGGCACTCAACTCTGGTGGCGTTATTTCGCGTTCAGTAGTTGGTGCACCTGACGAATCTGGTTCAGGTTTTTACACCAATCCCGGCTACCCAACAGGTTTAAAAGATGGTGATGCTTGTAGCGATGACCCAAATTGCACTAAAACACCACTAGTTGGTAGTCAGCAGTTGTGTATTAATTGTCAAACTCTAAGTTCAAAAGTTCAAGATAAAATTTTAGACACTGAACCAGATATTTTTAGTTTTAGTTTTGGAGGTACGAGTGGTAAGTTTATTTTTGATGCAACCGGAGCTATAAAAATGCTTCAAGCAAACGATTTAAAAGTTGATTACAGCTCTTGGTGGGATAAATGGATTTTTACAACGCCACAAGGGATAAAATACTATTTCGGAAATTTCTTCGGAAGAACTGCTTATGAAAAAGCGTTGGCTTCACCAACTGGTGCAATGGTTTCCTCTTCTTGGTATTTGGTACGGATTGAAAGTGCCGATGGTCAACATTATATCGATTTAGATTATGCGACAGAAGCATTCACTTACATTAAAATGGGTGAACAGACTTTTACTTCTTTTCCTAATAATGCAACACCTTATGTTGAATCAACGCCTTTTAATTCGCTTTACACGACTACGGTTCAAAGTGTACGTTTAAAATCTGTGCGAACAAGTTCAGGTATAGAAAGTGTTGATATTGATTCTAGCAGTGCTATACGAACCGATGTTGTAACAACAACAGCTAAATCCCTAAAAAGCATTAAAGTAAGCAATGGTTTGTTTTGCAAAACTTTTAATTTGCAACAATCTTATTTTACTTCAACTGCATCACCTTATTACTCTACAACTGATGGAACCGCCAACACAACACGATTGCGTCTTGATGGTTTACAAGAAGTGAGCTGTGATGGTAGCCAAACAATACCTGCATATACTTTCAATTATAATTCAACTGCACTTCCTGCACGCTCGTCAAATGGTAAAGATTTGTGGGGTTATTACAATGGGAAAGACGCCAATACGGGTTTATTACCTCGAAACATTACCAATCTTTTAAATGGTAAATTTCCAGGGTCGTTCAGTACAGCTGCTTTATCACCTACAACTTATGGCGATAGAACGCCCGATGAAAATAGCATGAAAGCGGGCATTTTAGAGAAAGTAACTTATCCGACGGGTGGTTACACGCAATTTGTTTATGAAGCGCACCGATTAACGCCAAACGATACAAAACTAATTGGTGGTCTGCGCGTCAAATCTGAAATAGTTTATAATACCGACGGAACTCAAGCAAAACGCGAAGATTATGTGTACAATCAAGGTGAAAGGTTTGATGAACCTGCTCAGACGGATGTCAATAATCCTTCATCAAGTGAACTGTATTACAGTTTAGATGTAATGGGTAGTGTTGACCCATTGAGAAAACAAGAAGTTGGTTTATCAATTTACAACAATTGGTTGCCAAAATACACTTTTATTTATTCGTCATCGCCTTTAAAACGACCGCTTCAAGGTTATCATATTGGTTATGATAGCGTAACAGTAAATCATGTTGACGGCAGTTCGTCTGCATATAGTCACCTGTTTTCAAACTATATTTCGCTTCAAACTTTTTATTTTCCTTATCCTACAACTGTTGGCGTTCAAGATAACGTATTGCCAACTACTGAAACCCATAGAAACAGTTCAGGAGTAGCAGTACAGGTTAAATGCAATACTTTTCAAAACGATTACTTAGGTCAAGTCTTTGGGAAAAAAGTTTATGTTGCAAATAATGGACAAGGTCCGATTTACTTTTACTCTAAATACAGTCTCAATTCTTACAGGCTATTGCTTAAACAAAAAACTGAGATAAATGACGGTGTTACAACAGTCGTCAATTACGATTACAATCAAACGTTTGCGCATTTAAACCCCATTTCAGTGCGCGTGATGGGAAGCAACGGCGATGAGAAGAAAACGGTGTCAAAATATCTCGCTGATATCGATGCGACGAATCCAAACTATGCCAATACTGCTTCTTTTACTGCTTTGAATATGATTGGTGTTCCACTCGAAACCCGTGAATATTATAAAGGCAATTTCTTAAAAGGTGGCGTTGTTGAGTTTACTAAAATGACAGTTCCTACAACACCGACCAATGTAGGTTATGCACTCTTTCCGTATAAATATTACAGAATGGGTCGAGATGGCGCTTTAGATTTACGCGTTACGGTTAACGGTATGGATGTTGATGGTAAACCGTTTCAAGTGACCAAAACAGGTTTTGCTGCTTCTACTTATTTTTATTGGACAGCGAATAATTTATTGTTCCGAAAAACGAATAAATATAGCACAACTGCCGATTCACTATCTGAATCGTACAGTTATACCAACACATCATCTCTCGTTGCTTCAACTTTCGATGTCAATGGATTAACGAAAAAATATACTTATGATGCTTTGATGCGACTCTCTCGATTAGACGACCGTATGGATGCAAATGGTGGTGATATTCAGGCAACTGTGAATTATGCTTATCAATATCATACAGCTACAAACTTGCTAAATTACACACAAACTACGACTAATTGGGTTGGGGCAGTTTCACCCATTACAAGTACGAGTTATTCGGATGGTTTGGGTAGAAGCGTTAACGAAACCATCCAAACCAATGCTCAAACTATTGTAGATGGTTTCACTACTTACGATGCTCTCGGTAGAACAGATAAACAATACGACCCACTTTTAGGAAGTATCCCTTCAACAAGTGACCTTTATATACGAACGGAATATGAGTTGTCGCCTTTGAGTCGGCCAAAAAAGTATTACGCACAAGATAATGCTACTATTCAATACAACTATGCTGCAAATAGCGTTACAGATGCAGTGCTAAAATTCGAAACAGCTCTCAATACTTATGGTGGAGATGTAACTAATACAGACATAAGTAGTATCGGTTATTATGATGCCAATATGCTTTTTGTTCTTACTTCTACTAATGAAAATGGAAAAACAACGCAGGTTTTTAAAGATAAATTAGGCAGAGTTGTATTGACAAGAAAAAAATTAAATGGTCAAAATGTCGATACTTATTTCGTTTACGACATTTATGGTAACTTGATTGTAGCACTACCTCCGGGTTCTATTGATTATAATAACCTGAGTAACCTCAGTTTAGCAATTAAAAAAGAACTTTGCTACGCTTACAAATATGATATTTTAGATCGGTTAAAAAATAAAGTTACTCCAGGTTCTGCACCTAAAGTATCCTATTATGATTCACGTGATTTTCAAATCCTTATCCAAGATGGTAATATGAATGCAGCAAATTATGCAAAATATTTGAAATCGGAGTATGATGCTTTTGGGAGATTGGTTAAAACAGGATGGGTAAGTATTAGTGCCCCTTGGTCAGCTACAAATTTTCCTGCGATTGCTGACGCTGATAGATTGACAGAAACTCAGTATTATATAGGGAGTATGTATATTCAAAATGCAGGTTGTAGGGTTTTAAAACCCTACGGAGTAAGTACTGTTCGCGATTTTATATGGAGTTATACTTCACGCATTTCACCCTACTCATACAAAGGAAACCCAGGTTGGATGGGTGAACAACACTTAATGTCAACAACCTATCGAAACGGTGTTGATGCGAAAGACACACCGATTCAAGATGCTGACCATGAAGGTGTTGATTGGGTAACCGCTGGTTTCGATGGTTTGCAACAACCTACGGCTGCATATCGTTATCTGTTTTCAGCCAATGGTAGTCAAGAGGTTAGAACAGCTAACACCTTCACATACGACGATTTACACAGATTAACCACTCTCAATTATGGTTATGGCACAAGTGGTTCAGGTGTAGGAACAATTTCTGCACTCTCGAACATGGTGTACAATTATAAAAACCAATTAGTTCAGAAGAATATTGGTTACGTAAATAACAAATATTTGCAAGGGATTGATTACGGGTATAACAAACGCGGATGGTTAACAAGTATTAACGGTGGCAATATTGCGATTTACAACTCTCCGATTGCAACGTCATCAACTACAAGTTTAAAAGGTACTATTTCGAATTTAGCGATTACGCCTTATATTCAAGGTGTAGCTGAAAACTATGTAGAGCAGACTAAACTCAAAGCACTTGCTCCGATTGCACCGCCACCAACTGCACACCAAAATACAGATTTATTTACTGAACGCATTTATTATAACGATGCAGATGGAAGGTTTAATGCAGCAGCACAAAACAACGGAAATATTCAAGCAGTTGCTTGGCAGGTTGGTGGTAAAGATGCGCAAGGTTATGGATTTACTTACGATGATTTAGATCGACTAATTAACTCAGATTATTTCGATATACAAAATACCGTCCCGGGAAGTATTATCGGCAACACCACTTTTAGTTCTGATAATAAATACCAAGAAACCGTAGCTTATGATGTTCGCGGCAACATTACAAGTTTACAACGCAAAGGTATGATGGCAGGAACGTGGACAGGAAATGGATTTACAGCAGGTGCGTTTGGACAAATTGATAATTTGGCTTACACTTATAATAATTCTAACCAAATCACAAAAATTATTGATGGTGCAATGATTAGTAAAGGCTTTCAATCGGTCAATAATGTCAATGCAACGCAATATACTTATGATGCAAATGGTAATATAACTTCAGATATCAATAAAGGCATCACAAATATTGAGTACAATTATTTAAATTTGCCGCAAGTAATAACTTTTACAGGCAATCGTTCTATTCAAATGCTTTACAATGGTAATGGCGTTAAATTGCAAAAAATTGTAAACAACAATGGTGTAAGCGTAACTATCAATTACGTCAATGGAGTTGAATACAAAGATGGTAATATTAATCGTATTGCCCACAACGAAGGCGGGGTGGTTTTAAACGAAAACAATGCGTTGCAACATGAATATGTGCTAAGAGATCATTTGGGGAATGTGCGCGTGACATTTAGAGATGGCATCAATCTCGGTAATGCTTATGTAGATTGGAGTACTTGGACGTATATTGACCCAAACGCCAATAACCCAAGTTTTAACGATGGCACAGTTACAGCAAGCGATATAAAACAAATAAACAACTACTATCCATTTGGTTTAAATATGGAGGGTAACTGGAATGGTGCTTTGGGTAATAATAAATACCAATACAACGAAAAAGAATTTACGAATGATTTTGGCTTGGGTTGGAATGAGTATGGATTTAGAAATTACGATGCATCAGTAGGGCGTTTTTGGACTGTTGATCCATTGGCAGAAACAAGCGCTAACCAAACGCCTTACTCTTATGCAGGAAATAGTCCAGTGAGTTTTATAGATTTTATGGGACTAAGTAAAACACAAGCCGATGGTTCTGAACTACTCGAAGAAGTAGAAATAACTGCAAAAGATGGGAGTACTAAACCTAAAAAATATGATTCTACAATTGTTTCAGAGAATGGAGATGGTACATTTAGTGTTAAATATTCGAACCCAAATGATGGAGATAACGGTATTTATTTAGCAAGTTCAAATAGATTAATAGGTTATTCTGCAACTCCTTTTTCTTTTTATAATGCGGATGAACCGTTAGAAGAGTTACGAGTCCGAGGTTTAATCAATCCTAAAAATTATGATGGGGATAAATTTCTAATAAAATTTCTCTCTGAAAATCCAAGTTATGAAAAATATAAAGTAAGTGCTTTAGGACTTGGTAAATATAATTTTAAACGTTCAAATGGCGTAGAAGGTAATAATTTTTGTAGTGGAGGAGATTGCATATTTAGAGCAATGCCTATTGGGAGATATAAAAATTTGCCAATATTTGCAACAGCAAGAGATATAGGGAATATGGCTGCAGGTATTCAAGCAGCTAGGATGGGATTAAATTGGTCTTTGGCTAGAAAAGGGTTTGATAAACAAGAAACTAAACAGCATGGAGATAATGGTTTTTGGGATAGTACTAAACAAATTATTTGGCAAGAGCATGAAGGGCCTCAAACTCAATTTGCTGAACGGTTAGGATTTAATATTTCTAGTCAACCAAAAAACAATCAAAATCAAACACCCAATTGGATCATATTTAATGACTTTAGAAATGGCTATTAAATTAAGAATGTTTGAAATAATATTAGGTTGAAATTTTAAATTAGAAATCATGGTTTTATGTATTTTATTGTTTAAGAAAGTTAAAATTAATTTATTGTTGTTGTTTTTATTTTTTTACGGCTGTTCTTCGACAACTCCTATTGGTGGAGCATATAATG
>JAYVVO010000079.1:0-2151 GCA_043786955.1 Saprospiraceae bacterium | reverse complement strand
ATTGGTCGGAAGTCGCTGTAAGAATTTCTCAACGCGATGACAATAATATTATTGCTGGCGACGATGAACCTTACTATCGTTATAAACGTGAAGAATTTCTCAAAATGCTTACCTCCATTAACTTTAACGACAAAAAAGTTTTGGAGATTGGGTGCGGTCCTGGTGGAAACTTAGCTGATATTTTAAAAGTTTTTAAACCTGCATCAATCAATGGCGTTGACATATCGAATAATATGGTTGCGCTCGCAGCAAAAAATCTTTCAGGTAAAGACGTTAAAATTACTAAAATTGATGGGCTAACGCTTCCGTTTGAAGACAATAGCATTGATATTGTTTTTTCTGCCACAGTTTTACAACACAATACCGATGAGAAAATGTTGTTTCAAATAATATCGGAAATGGCGCGTGTTGCAAAAGAAAAAGTCGTCATTTTTGAACGCATCGAAGATACTATCGCAGGCGATGATTTATGTTTAGGTCGTCCTGTTTCTTACTATCAAAAAGCATTTGAATCTAACGGTTTAAAAATTTCAACTACAAGTTTTATAAATATTCGCGTGAGTTATTTTGTTTGCGGTGCCATTCGTAAACTACTCAATCCTAAAACGCGCCAAGAAGGTGAGCCGTTGAATGGTGTTTCTGTTTTTCTTCAAAAAATTACTTTACCACTCACCATGGGTTTAGATAAAATTTTTAAATCTCGAAAAGATATTGCCAAATTGGAGTTTGTTAAATAAATTAAGAGTTGTATTTTGTAGTGCCAAAATAATATGTGAACTCATAACTTACTTTGGCATAAAAGTGCCCTATTGAGATGTGAGCTTAAATTAGGAATTTCAGAGACTGCTAATTGTTTAATCTCTAAATCTGTGCACTCTACTGCTGCTTTTTCAAACATAGTAATAGCTTCTTTTTGCCGAAGTATCACAAAATTACAGTAAGCTTTATCGAAATTGATTCCTAAATCCGCACTTAAATCTTTATAATTATTTTGAGCATTTGCAGTAATATCTTCTGGAACGCCTATTGATTTTTTCTTTGCGAGCAATTCTAATATTTTATGAAATCTGCCAAAACTAATTTCCATTCTTTCTCCCAATTTAATAACTTCTGCGGTGGAACTTTTTTTCTGCGCTAACTGACCGAGTTTAATTTGTTCTAAATTAATATGAGCCGCATCGGTTATAAACTGGATATCGCGTTCCGAGTTAGGACTTAAAAATTTCAAACCACTATTTACTTCTGCCAATTCTGAATTACTGTCAGGCTTACTTTTGTTTATGCACGATACTGCACAAAAAACAGTAGCAATAACGAGCACTGCTTGAAAAAGTATTTTTCTTAAGAATTTTATATTTTTCATTCTTTTAGTTTTTAGTCTGTAAAAGCATCAAACAAAATTTTTTATGCCAAAACAAAGGTGCGCACATTCAGGGTGGTAGTTATTACACAACTGTGATATTAAGTTGTATAATTTACAGATTTTGGGCTGATTCATTTGTTTCAAGAAGACTGAAAATTGGGTATTATAAATACCTTGCAGTTCACTCCGTGAATATTTATGTGCTACTATTGTCAAAGGTCATTTGAATTTATAAACGCGTAGAGCAAAATATCTAAAGTTGGCGTTGCAAAAGAAGATGAATGAACCATAGTTAATACTATTTTTGCAAGAAGTCTCATTTCATCTTTAGCTTTATTGGCGTGCGGTGCCATAGCTAAAGTGCCTACTTTGCCTTGCATTGCTTTTTGCCAATATAAAATCGAAAACCATTCTGGCATAATCATAAAAATGATTTTTAAGTTAGTAGGCGAAATAGGCATTCCGAGTGTTTTGCAAGCTTTAAAACCTTCTCTAATACTTTTTACCATCATTTTTACACTACTTCTTTTTTTGCCTAATTGTATGCTGTCGCCATTTTCTTTTATAATTGCTGCGGCTACACAAGACACAAAGACTGCATGAATTTTTAGCCATGCTTCCATATTATCGTTAACAAACACTTTGAATTCGGCACTTTCAAAAAGAGTTTCTATAGGTCTAATATGTAATGAAGGTTTGCCATTTATTTCTCCGACGGTGGTTTCCTGTTGCTTTATTTGAATATAGTCAATGACATTATTTTGATACGTTCCTCCCACTCCCGGAAA
>JAYVVO010000078.1:0-6261 GCA_043786955.1 Saprospiraceae bacterium | reverse complement strand
CTATATTCCTTATCGTTAAGTTATCTCATCTAAATCACAAACTCAATTGAAAGATTCTTTTTAGATACAAGTTAACTTTTACTTTTTCTCTATTCTCTATTCTCTATTCCCTAAATCAGTAACCTGGGTTTTGCGTAATAACTCCTGAACTCAAATCAATTTCTGTTTGTGGAATCGGCAGTAATTCGTGTTTACCGACGACAAAGTTTTTACCATTCGCTTTCATTGCTGTTGCTGCGCGACCAGTGCGCACTAAATCGAACCAACGTTGTTGCTCTAAACCGAGTTCAACGCGGCGTTCGTGCCAAATTGCATTACGGATTGCAGCTTTATCCGTGGTAGTGACATCAGGTAAAATAGTTTTTGCTGTACCACGCGCCCGTGCACGAACTGCATTTAAATTTTTAAGTGCTTCGGCGGGTTTACCATTCTCATTCATTGCTTCAGCAGCAATAAGTAACACATCGGAATAGCGCAACAAACGGATATTACCAGGTCCTGCGCCGTTTTCACCCGGATGTGCTGGCACCCAAGCTTTCTGATTGTAGCGTGCATTAAACTCTTTCGGATTTTTTTCTACGATGCCTGATCCGTCAGGTAAAACTTCTCCTTCGTATAAAATGGTTGCATCGCGGCGCGGATCGCCTGTTTCAAATTCTGCGATAAACGAATCACTCGGACGATTGAAACCCCAGCCGAGATTCGGCGAACCGCGTACACCTTGAATTTCATCGTATTGAGAACCGCCATCGGTGCGTGTATCGTTAACCGTACATTGCACTTCAAATAATGATTCCGAACTATTCTCGCCCACACGTGTAAAAATTTTATCGTAACTCGGTAGCAAAGCATATTCGTTTGAATTGATGACATCGAGTGCATATTTTTCAGCGTTCGAATGATCTTTCAAAGTTAAATAGACTTTAGAAAGAAATCCGCGCGCAGCACCTTTAGTCGCACGACCTAAATCATCCGAAGCATATTTAGATTTTTCTGGTAGCACGTCAATAGCTTCTTTCAAGTCGGAAATAATTTGAGTATAAACATCCGCAGCTTTGGCTTTAGGTTGTTTAAACTCACTGCTCGTTAATTCTTTAGTCACTAACGGCACGTCGCCATACCAACGCACCAAGTTGAAATAGTAGTAAGCGCGTAAAAATTTATTTTCTGCGACATATCTTTTTTTCAAAGCGTCATCGCCCGTTACGCCAGGTATTCTACCGATTGCAACATTGGCACGGAAAATAGCTTTATAGTAACCAGCCCAAAGCGTTACGGGTGCCACATTTGTAGCATCAAAAGTGAAATTATCCATGTCGAGTAAAAATAAAGCATCGTTTGGTTCGCTGCCCTTGTCTGCGTCGTCGGAAAGTATATCCGTGCAACCCACGAAAGCAAAAACGTGTACATCCCAATTGCGCAAAGCGTTATAGGTTGCGTTAGTGGCTGACAAAGCGTGATCTTCCGTTTTAAAAAAATTATCAGCACTTAAATTACCTTGCGTTTGAATTTCATAAAAACTATCTTTACAAGCTGTAAAAAATAAGATTGTAAAAAAGCTCATTTTAAATATGTTCGATTTTATCGCGTTCATAATTAA
The DNA here is from genome assembly GCA_043786955.1 of Saprospiraceae bacterium. Classification (GTDB taxonomy): domain Bacteria; phylum Bacteroidota; class Bacteroidia; order Chitinophagales; family Saprospiraceae; genus JAAFJT01. The sequence continues at coordinate 4,661 of JAYVVO010000078.1, read as the reverse complement.
GAATTGAAGAATGAAAAAATGAAAAATTATAGAATTATGAAAATCTTTTATTAAAAAACAACATTCAAACCAACTGTATAGGTTCTTCCAACTGGATAAACACCTCTATCAATACCGGGCGAAAAAGAATCACCACCATTTGTTATTTCAGGCGTATAACCTGAATAGCTCGTCCACATTTTTAAATTTGTTGCAGCTGCATAAATACGTAAACTTTGCATTTTTAAAGTTTTTGCAATGCTCAGAGGTAAAGTGTAACCAATTTGTAAATTGCGAATGGATGTGAACGAGCCGTCCTCAATGAATCTATCACTCACTTCGTAATTTCTTCCGCCAATTGTTACTCGTGGCTCAAAATTACTCGGATTTATTTCTGTCCAACCATTTAAAAAAGAAGACTCGAAGTTGCCAGTCGAAAAACGTGCTAAGCGTTTAGCATTCATAACTTTATTTCCACCAACACCAGTTATTTGCATTGATACGTCAAAACCTGCGTACTCAGCACCCAAATTTACCGAAAAAGTATAAGTCGGAATAGCACTACCCAGAAACACACGATCTTTAGAATCTATAACGCCGTCGCCATTCGTATCTTGATAAATTAAATCGCCAATTTTTACATCAACACCAGCTACCTCACCAGTTCTTTTAGCCAGATTTTTAAGTTGATCTGTATTTTGGTAAACACCCGCTACTTTATAACCATAATATGCACCAATAGAAGACCCAATAGTAGTACGCGTTCCGAGTTTGCCACCTTCTCCAATGCCACCACCAAAAATTTCAGTTTTCCCTTCACCAAGTGATAAAATTTCATTATGTACAGTTGAAAAAATTACATTGAAATGATAGCCAAATTTACTGTCTGTTTTATCGCGCCAACCCAAATTAAAATCAAAACCACCATTAACAAGGGATGCAGCATTTACGAAAGGTGGATCCTGCGCTCCTACATAAGCGGGTATAGCAACTTGAGTAATAATGTCAAGGGTTTTTCTGTTGTAATAATCAATTTCAGTTGTTAATCTATTTTTAAAAAAACCGGCTTCAAATCCAATGTCTGTTTGATGTGTTTCTTCCCAATGCAAATCTGGATTTGCTAATAAATTAATTGTAGCGCCAGGGAAAAATTTTTCGTCCGGACCAAAGATGGCATCTAAACGCGAAGTAACAGGCGGTTTAAAAGCAGTTTGTGGCACTTTGTCGTTGCCAATAACCCCATAACTCGCTCTGAATTTAAGGGCAGATAGCCATTCCAAATTTTTAAACCAATCTTCCTCTTTTAAGCGCCAACCAACAGCAACTGCTGGAAAAATTCCAAACCGGCGATTTGGTGCAAATTTGGAAGATCCGTCGCGGCGAAGAGATGCAGTTAGCAAGTAACGTTCGTTAAAAGTATAATTCACACGATATAATTGCGAAAAAATGCTGAAATTAGCATCATTGGTTCCAACCTCATCAACAGTTATACCTTTCTGAGCATTCCGTAAATAAAGCAAACTTTCAATATCAGCATTAATATTATTCACATCGCTCAATAAATCTGTTCCACGCGCTGTTAGCCTATTTCCGCTTTGAGTTTGAGCAGTTAAACCTGCCAAGACATTAAAATGATGTTTACCAATCGTTTTATCGAAAGTAAGTGTATTCTCCCAAAGTTTATTAACATTCTTATTTCTCGCAACGTCAATAGTGTTATGGTCAAGTTTCTGTATATCGGTGACATAAAAAACAGGAACAAATTTTTTACTTTCGTCTGTAGAGTAATCCATGCCGCCACTTGTCCTAAAAGTTAAACCTTTAACTAAAGTAATATCTGCATAAATGTTTCCAAGAGTTCTGAAACTACTACCGGAGTTATACCGCTCGTAATAAAGTTGAGCAATAGGGTTACCTACATTTCCATCTGAAGTTGTATTCCCAAACTTGCCAGCAGAATCAATTGTCGGTGAAGTTGGAGGCGCGTAATACGCGTTGTAAATCATCCCGGGCGAATAATTGCTGTGCGTACTTATCAATGAGATATTGTGTCCCAATTTTATAAATGAATTGAGTTTGTATTCGTTGTTCAAACGCAGGGTATATCGTTCGTAATCGCCACCTTTTAAAATGCCATCTTGTTTTAAATAATCTCCACTAATGCTGTATGTCATAAAATCATTTCCACCGCGCGCTGCCAAATTTATATTTTTAATGGGCGCTTTCTGAAAAATAGCATCTTGCCAATCTGTTCCAACGCCCAAAGTTTCAGGATTTGGAAATGGTGTTGGTTGATTAAAATTTTTAGCTGCTGCATTGCGCAAAACCCCATATTGCGACGCGTTGGTCAGCGCAATTTTTTTTGAAAGTTCTTGTGTTCCATAATACGTTGAAACAGAAATCTGCCCTTTACCCGATACGCCGTGTTTGGTTGTAATTATAATAACACCATTCGCACCACGCGTTCCATATAGTGCGGTTGAAGAGGCGTCTTTTAAAACAGTTACGGTCTCAACATCGTTCGGATTCAAAAAATTAATATCATCAATCAATAAACCATCCACCACAAACAAAGGATTGGAGTTATTAAGCGTGCCTGTGCCTCGAATGCGAATTATAGCAGCAGCACCAGGCGATCCATCAGTTGGCGTAACCAACACACCTGCAAATTTTCCTTGCAAGGCTTGATCGACTGAACCTGTTGCAATACCTTGAATATCTCGTGCTTTAATAGAACTCACAGAACCTGTTAAATCGCTTTTAGCTTGTGTGCCATAAGCTACCACAACTACCTCGTTTAGATTTTCCGTATTTTCTGCCAGAATAACGTCGAGAAAACTTCTTTTAGCTAAAGGTATTTCTTGCGTATAAAAACCGACAAAAGAAAAAACGAGCGTAGCGTCGTTTTCCACCTCAATTTTGTAAACGCCGTCAATATCTGTTACAGTCCCTGCTGTTGTACCTTTTACAGCGATGCTCACACCCGGCAGAGGTGCTTTACCATCCCTGACTGTGCCTTGAACTGTATGTTTTTGTGCAAAAATTATTGCACTAAAACTTAAAAAAAAGAAGAGTAGAAATGTTTTTTTCATGATTCTAAAATTTAATTGGGCGAATTATATTTATACCCCCAGCCTGAAGGCTGGGGGTATAAATATACCGCAAAACCCTCGTATTGATTCGAATCCTCGTAGGTTTTAAAAATCTACGAGGTTTACGCGTGATTAAGACAATCACTTCAACACCACACGCACAGCTTTACTAACATCCGAATTGGTGCCGATAAAAATATCGAACTCGCCAGCTTCAGCAAATTTTTCAAGATTAGTATGGTAAAAAGCTAAATCATCAGAAGTTAAAGTGAAACTAACTGTTTTCGATTCACCCTGCTTCAAAAATATTTTTTTAAAACCTTTTAATTCTTTCACAGGACGCGTTAAACTGCCAACTAAATCTCTAACGTAGAGTTGAACCACTTCTTCGCCATCAAAATTACCAGAGTTTTTAACCGTAACGATTGCTTCTAATTTTTCGCCAAAAGCAAAACTTGTTTTATTGACACCGAAATCGGAATAATCGAACGAAGTATAACTCAAACCAAAACCAAACGGATATTGTGGCGTTACGGCTACATCCATATATTTAGTCGAGTATTTATTATCGGGCGTTGTCGGGCGACCCGTGTTTTTATGATTATAATACAGCGGTACTTGACCAACCGAGCGCGGAAACGTCATCGTTAATTTACCTGCGGGATTATAGTCGCCGAATAAAACATCAGCAATCGCGTTTCCACCTTCTGTACCTGGAAACCAAGCTTCTAACATAGCGGACGCATTTTCTGCTAAATACGGAATAGCTAACGGTCTGCCGTTCATCAAAACAACCACGACGGGTTTACCAGTTGCAATCAATGCGCGCACTAAATCATCTTGCGCACCTGGCAAAGTAATATCCGCTCTGCACGATGCTTCCCCTGTCATCCAGCCGCGTTCACCCACTGCCACAATCACTACATCGGCAGCATTCGCAGTTTTTACAGCATCTGAAAAATCTGTAACTATTGTGCGTATCGCGCTATTTTGCATTTTTGGTGGTTTGTTTTCGAGCACGTAACCTTCGGTGTAAACTATATTAGCATTCGGCATTTTACTTTTCAAACCTTCCAATAAACTGACGCATTTATCGCCTTCGCCTGCACCCGACCAAGAACCCATCATATCAGGTCTGCTATTGGCAAGTGAACCAATGACAGCAATATTTTTTACGGATTTACTCAACGGTAATATCTGCTTATCATTTTTAAGAAGTACCATACATTTGCGCGCAATTTGGCGCGCTACTTGCCGATTGGCATCGGAAAAAATGATAGATTTTTCACGCGCTTCATCACAAAATTTGTAAGGGTCTTCAAACAAACCGAGTTGGAATTTAACGCGCAAAATACGCTTAACTGCATCGTTCACGCGATCTATAGAAACACTGCCTTCTGAAATTGATTTAGACAAATAATTGGAATACACTGCGCCTTGCATATCCATATCAACACCTGCATTGATTGATTTTTCGCCTGCGTCTTTATCATCTTTCACGTTTCCATGCTGCACCATTTCGTTTATTGACGTATAATCCGTGACGACAAAACCTTTAAAACCCCATTTATTTTTTAAAATATCGGTTAA
>JAYVVO010000077.1:0-6273 GCA_043786955.1 Saprospiraceae bacterium | reverse complement strand
ATATCCTTTGAAACCTTTAAACGCAGGCAATGCACCTTTGTCTAAAATCATTTCTTCCGCTTTCTGATCAAGATATTTTCCAGTAATTCCTGGTTTTAAAAGTGAACCAACATACGCTATAACTTCACAATTTAATAAACAACTCTGACGTATAAGTTCAATTTCGCGGTCTGTTTTATAAAAAATTTCTTTGCTTTCCTTAGCTCCCCACATTACCATAACAACTCAATATATTTAAAGGTTAATTTTTGATGAAGACTGATATTTTATGTTTATCAATAATCATTAACTACTAACACAATTTTTTATTAACCATTAAAGATTAACGACTAAGTCAATCCACCTTCACCAACTGATACTAAACCTCCAGCTCTACCTTGCAATTTCCCACTCTTCACCAACCCATCATATTTACTCAAAAGTAAGTACGATTCTATTTGTTGTAAAGTATCGAGAATAACACCAATCATAATTAATATAGACGTTCCACCGAAGAAGCGTGCAAAACCTGGGTTGACACCGAAATAAGCTGCAACGCCTGGTAAAATTGAAATAAATCCGAGAATTATTGCACCAGGAAGTGTTACACGTGTTGTGACCGAGTCAATATAATCCGCAGTGCTTTGCCCAGGTTTAACACCTGGAATAAAAGCGTTCTGACGCTTTAAATATTCTGAATACTGTTGTGGATTTACAATCAACGCTGTGTAAACGTAAGTGAAAACTACAACCAATACAAAATATAGTAAATTATGCGGCAGCGACGTAAAATCGTTTAATTTAGAAAGAAACGAATTAGGCGAACCTGTACCAGCGTTAAATTGAGAAATTGTTGCAGGGATAAACATCATCGCTTGCGCAAAAATGATAGGCATTACACCCGCTGCATTTAATTTAATGGGTAGATAATCGCGATTCGTTTGAGTCGGCAAGGAAGTTGCCGTTCGACCCACCATGCGTTTTGCAAATTGAAGCGGAATTTTCCTGACAGCTTGAATGACAACTATAATACCTAAAATAATTGCAAACCAAATTGCCATTTCAATTAAAAAAGCAAAACCACCTTGCAAATTCCATTCGGCTATTATTGTTTTGGGCAAATTATCTATAATGCCCGACATAATTATAAACGAAGTACCATTGCCCAATCCACGTTCTGTTATTCGTTCACCGATCCACATCGCAAAAATAGTTCCTGCGGTTAAAACCAATAAACCTGTCACCCAAAAAGTAAAAGGGGATAAATTTTTTGCTATAGCGCCCTGCGTCGTTAAATAAGTTAAGTAACTACTGCCTTGCACTAGAGTAACGCCAATAGTTAATATACGCGTGAGTTGATTTAGTTTTTTTCTGCCCGATTCACCTTCGTGTTGTTGTAAACGTTGAAAATATGGGACAGCAAATCCCAACAACTGCACAATAATAGATGCTGTAATATATGGCATTACGCCCAAAGCAAAAATTGCACCTTTAGCAAAAGCGCCACCTGTGAAAGTATTAACCAAGCTAAGTAAATCTGTTTTATTTGCAGAACTTTTTGCAAGTGCAGCTAACACCTTTGCATCTACACCTGGCAAAAGTACAAATGTTCCTAATCGGAAAATGAATAAAAGCAACAGTGTAAAAGCAATACGATCACGCAGTTCTTTTATGCTCCAAATATTTTTAAAAATTTCAACTAATCTATTCATCGGTACAATACTGATTTAATGTTGAGGGTGGTTTGAATAGCGTTGTTTTACGTTTTAACTTCGCATAATGTTACCCAATTTCAGAACTTCCGCCAGCAGAAGTAATAGCTGTTTTTGCGGATTTTGAAAAAGCGTCTGCTTTGACAGTTAACGCTAAGGTTAATTCACCGTCGGCTAAGACTTTTACTAAATCATTCTTTTGTATATAACCGTTCTCGTACAAAAAATCAGTTGTAATTTCTTTTACACTAAATTTTTCAGCAATAGCTTGAAGCTGGCTAATGTTAAAAGGCACGTAAGTAATATTGTTAATATTCTTGAATCCGCGTTTTGGTAAACGACGTTGAATCGGCGTTTGACCACCTTCATGTCCGCGTTTATTTTTGTGACCAGAACGTGCTTTGTCCCCTTTGTGACCACGCGTTGAAGTACCGCCATGACCTGAACCCGTACCTCTACCGATACGTTTTACTTTATGCACTGAGCCCGAAGCGGGTCTAAGATTATGTAATTCCATAAAACCAAGAATTATAAAAGTTTATACCGTCTCGACTGTTACGAGATGGGCAATTTTTTTAACCATACCCTCTATTTGAGGATTTGTAGCTTTCACTACCGAGCTGTTCAACTTTCCTAAGCCGAGAGCTTTTATTGTATCTTTTTGATCATGCGGTCTGTTGATGACACTTTTGACCAAAGTTATTTTAATATTACTCATATTAGTTGATAGTTGATAGTTGATAGTTGATAGCAATTGTATCAAAATCTCAACTAAAAAATTATTACTTATTCATTATTTACTAACGAATTAACCATTATAAACTTGTTCAACATCAATGCGACGTGTTTTCGCAACTTGTTGAGCAGTGCGCATTTTCGATAGCGCATTTAAAGTTGCTTTTACAACATTGTGTGGATTTGAAGAACCCGTTGATTTGGCTAAAACGTTGTGAACGCCAGCCATATCAAACACCGCACGCATCGCTCCACCCGCAATTACACCTGTACCTTCTGAAGCGGGACGCACTAACACTTTTCCGGCACCAAATTTTCCATGCGCTTCATGCGGAACCGTTCCTCTCAGAATCGGCACTTTAATCATATTTTTTTCAGCATCAGCAACCGCCTTATTGATGGCTTCTGAAACTTCACGCGCTTTTCCTAAACCCTGACCGACATTTCCTTTGCCATCCCCGATCACAACTATCGCTGCAAAACTAAAAGTACGACCACCTTTAGTCACTTTTGCAACACGATTAAGTGCTACAGTTTTTTCGTTAAACTTAGGTTTTTGCGTAGCATTTTGATTATTACCGCCGCGATCACGATTATCTCTTTCCTTTGCCATAACTTTTAAGAGTAATAACTGTAAATTTTAAAATTCTAAACCTGCTTCACGTGCACCGTCTGCCAATGCTTTAATTCTGCCATGATACAATAGACCACCTCTATCAAAAACAACGGTTGTGATACCAAGTGATTTAGCTTTTTCTGCAATCGCAGAGCCAACAGCTTTTGCTTGTTCTACTTTTGTCCCCTTAGTAACAATTTCTAAAGAAGTTGCTGCTGCTAAAGTGTGACCGATATTATCGTCAATAACTTGACAATAAATACTTTTGTTACTGCGATATACAGTTAAACGCGGACGTAGTGCTGTACCTGCTAATTTTTTTCTTATCCGTCTGTGAATCCGAACGCGACGCTCGGCAAGAGTCATTTTCATATTGAAAAATGATTTGAATTATCTTAATGAAAATACTATTTTTTACCACCTGATGTTTTACCTGCTTTTCTGCGAAGTACTTCACCAGCAAACTTAATACCTTTACCTTTATAGGGTTCTGGCGCACGGAATGTGCGAATTTTTGCACACACTGCACCCAAAAGTTGTTTATCGAAAGAAGTTAAAATAATGGTTGGCGGTGCACCTTTTTCCATCTTGGCTGTAAACTTTACTTCATCAGGCAATGCAATTTCAATCGGGTGTGAATAACCCACAGTGAAATACAAATGACCGTCTTTAGTTTCAACTTTATAACCTACACCCACCATCTCAAGTGTTGAAGTGTAACCTTCGCTAACACCTTTCACCATGTTTGAGATAAGCGAACGATACAAACCATGCAAAGCACGATGACGTTTTTGTTCCGTCGGACGATTAACCTGAATTGATTCGCCTGCGACGGCAACTTCAATATCGGGGTCAACTTGTTGCACAAGCGTTCCTTTCGGACCTTTAACCGTTACTAAATTGCCTTTAGAAACTTCTATGGCAACCTTAGCGGGCAATGCAATGGGTAATTTACCTATACGTGACATAATTTTATCAGCTAAATATTCCTTAAATATTAATGAATGTAGCACAACAACTCACCACCTACGTTGAGTTTTTTGGCTTCTTTATCAGTAATGATACCTTTTGATGTTGAAAGTATAGCAATTCCTAAACCGTTAATTACGCGCGGTAATTCGGTAGATTTGCGGTACTGACGTAAACCTGGGCGCGAAACACGCAATAACTCGCGGATTATCGGCTCTTTAGTCTGAGCATCGTACTTTAAAGCTATTTTAATGACACCTTGTGGTTTGACTTCATCATCAAATTTGTATTTGAGAATGTAGCCTTGTGTGTACAAGATTTCAGTAATGCGCTTCTTTAAGTTAGACGAAGGAATTTCAACTACACTATGGCTCGCCATTTGCGCGTTTCTTATTCTCGTTAGATAATCAGCTATCGGATCTGTAACAGCCATTTTCCTTTAATTATGAAAATTTTTCTAATTGTCGTTTAAAAATTGTACCGCTCGGTTACCAAGAGGATTTTGTTACACCTGGCAACTTTCCTTGAAGAGCCATCAGACGGAACATATATCGGTTAACTCCGAACTTGCGAACATAACCTTTTGGTCTTCCCGTAAGTTTACAACGGTTGTGTAAGCGCACTTTTGCACTGTTACGCGGTAGTTTGTCAAGAGCTTCAAAATTGCCCTCCTTTTTTAATTTACTACGCACTTCAGCAAATTGCGCCACTAAACGCTCTCGTTTAGCTTCTCTTGCAATAATTGACTTCTTTGCCATTTATGAATTGTATAATTTAATTAAGAATTAAAAATGATGATTAAAGATTAACTCTTCGCCTACATCCTCAATTATTAATTGTTAATTTCTAATTTAAACTTGCTACAGCTGCAGGTGCTATAACTGGTTGCTTCTTAAATGGTAATCCCATTTCACGCAACAATTGTAACGCTTCAGCATCTGTTCTAGCAGTTGTTACAAAAGTTATATCCATTCCTTGAATTTTACCGATTTTATCAATATCAATTTCAGGAAAAATAATTTGCTCAGTAATACCTATTGTGTAATTGCCACGTCCATCGAAAGAGCGATCATTGATACCTTTAAAATCGCGTACCCGTGGTAACGCTACTGTAATGAAACGATCTAAAAATTCCCACATTTGATTATTGCGCAGCGTAACGCGCACACCAATCGGCATACCTTCGCGCAATTTAAAGTTCGATATAGAAGTACGCGCTTTTGTTGAAACCGCTTTCTGTCCAGCAATGGTTGAAAGTTCATTCATTGCCGATTCAATTAACTTCTTATCTTGTGTTGCACCACCAATACCTTGATTGATACAAATTTTTACCAATTTTGGTACTTGCATGACTGTTTTATAATCAAAATGCTTCTGAAGAGCCGGAGCAACATCAGTACTATATTTAGATTTTAAACGCGGAACGTAACTCATTATCGTATCTTATTAAATCGTTTGACTTGTATTTTTTGAAAAACGAACAATTTTACCGTTTTCTACACGCTTACCAACACGCGTTGGTTTACCTGTACTATCCACCAAGGCAATGTTCGAAATATGAATGGTAAGTTCTTTTTTAACAATACCACCCTCTTGATTTTGTGTCGGCTTAACGTGTTTAGTTGCAACATGTACACCTTCTACAATCGCTTTGTTGTCCTCTGGAAAAACTTTCAGAACAACACCTTGTTTGCCTTTATCTTCGCCTGTAATCACTTGCACTGTATCGCCAGTTTTTATGCGCAGCTTCGGTGAAAATCTATTCTTTGCCATAACACTTATATTTAACAGTCTGAACTGTTTATTTTTTATTAAAGATTAAAGCACTTCGGGTGCTAACGATGTAATCTTCATGTAATCCTTGTCACGCAATTCACGCGCAACTGGTCCAAAAATGCGCGAACCACGCGGCTCATCTTGGTTATTTAGAAGTACGCAAGCGTTATCGTCGAAGCGAATATAAGAACCATCTTTACGACGAATTTCTTTTTTTGTACGCACTATAACTGCTTTTGAAACTTGTCCTTTTTTAACACCACCCGCAGAGGCATCTTTTACGGAAACAACAATCTTATCGCCAACGCCAGCATATCTGCGACGTGAACCACCGAGTACTCGGATACACAAAACTTCTTTAGCACCGCTATTATCAGCTACTCTTAGTCGAGATTCGGACTGTATCATAATTTATTTTACAAAAAAGATAATATAATAGGAGTGAAATTATTTTGCTTTTACTAATACTTCCAATAGTCTCCAACG
>JAYVVO010000076.1:0-6295 GCA_043786955.1 Saprospiraceae bacterium | reverse complement strand
GCGCCAACTGCAAACTCTTTTGGTGATTTAAATAGCGATTACTTTTAAATTTATCTAAAATTTCAGAAGATAGTTTGTATTGATCTTTTCCATCGCGTCCACCGGGTCCGAAATGCGTTGATTGGTGCGCGGCATCTAAAATTTTTTTCGGACTCACTTTTCCAAAATTAGTGAGCATAACGGAACAACAAATATCGGCACTGTGCATTCCAGGATGAATTGCTTTTTTTGTTACTACTACCCCACCCACAGGAATTGATCCCATCGGACCAGCAACGCAGGCGTCAGGCATAATGGCACCGCGCACAACGGTGGGCGTACGCATTAAAGTCAGCATAGTTTTGCGAACGAGCTGCACATTTTTTTCTTCAATCTCGTTTTCAGCGCTTATGTTTTCATAAAATGGAATCGAACTTTCATGCAGTGGCAACATCGGCGCAGGTTGCAAACTATCTAAATAGTTGCGCACAGCTTCGCCCTCAACATTATTTTTATTAATGTAATCAAGTGCTTCCTTAAACCATTTCCCTTGCTTGTAACCGAGTTGGATTAAATCTTTTCCTTTTACCATAAATTTCTGCCTGACTTCGAAGACTTCAATGACTGAAATGGCAATAACAACAAAGAGAATTTTTTAGTTCAATACCAACTCTCCAACAGTATGTCGAAAACGCACACGCTTGATTCGGTCTCCTGACCGAATCGTAGTATTTTGCGGTCTCCGACCGCTATTCTATTTGCCATCCATAAATAATGTTTGGACCATTATTAAAAATAATGTGTGGCTCCGAAATTTTACGTTGTGCCCAACATGTGAACGAACTTTTTCTTTTATAAATATAGCTTCTTACAAATAATCCTACGTTGCGAGCGATACTTACTATACCCACAATAAGCGAGGTGAAAAGGCAGTAACAAGAAATTTATTTTTTAGTACGTAGGGCTAATTACAATTCCATTTTCATTTTATAAAGGTGTTTTAAATCGTCGAGGCAATTCATACAAATACAATCTGGTTCATCCAGCATTTCTTGTTTAATGAAAATGATTTCATTTTGCGTCAAACTTACTTTAACGCATTCGCATTTGTGCGGCGCGTTTGCTTTACACCCGTGTGTTTTACCACAGCGCGGACATTCAGCGAGCGCGTGTTTTGATTTATCTATTTGTAATTGGAACATAAAAACATAACTTAAAAGTATAAATTTTGTTTTAGTAAAACTTGTAAAAACGTATAACGCATTTTATTAGTTGATCAAATTTAACTCAAGTTTCTAAAGAAAACCCTTTAATGTTAAATTTTATTTTTTTGCTTCAAAAATTAAATTTAACGGTTTTAAGTTTTGTTTTTAGCGATTTTAAAAATTTTGAACGATTTATGCACAGAAATTGTTATTAAACTTTTACTAAACACTATTTATGTGCAATTTTGCACTAATTTTATTTTATGAGTAAGCACGGCAGAGTTTTAGTAGCGATGAGCGGAGGAATTGATAGTACAGCAACTGCGATGATGTTGCATGATGAAGGGTATGAAGTTGTTGGAATAACTATGAAAACATGGGATTATGCCAACGCGGGTGCATCCAAAAAAGAAACAGGTTGTTGCTCTCTCGATTCTATAAACGATGCACGTGCTGTGGCGGTTAAAATGGGTTTTCACCATTTCATTATTGATATTCGCGCTGAGTTTGGCGATTATGTTATTGATAATTTTGTAAATGAATACATGAATGGTAGAACGCCTAATCCGTGTGTTTTGTGCAACACGCATATTAAATGGAATTCGCTCGTGAAGCGCGCAGATATGCTAGATTGTGAAAATATTGCAACGGGTCATTACGCAATAATTAATAAAACTTCTGACAGGTTTCATATTTCTAAAGCCGTTGACGCACAAAAAGATCAAAGTTACGTGTTGTGGGGATTGACGCAAAAATGTTTATCACGCACAATTTTCCCGATTGGAGAAATGTTAAAACCCGACGTTCGGAAATATGTTAAAGAAGCGGGTTACGAAGAATTTTCAAAAAAAGGAGAGAGTTACGAAATTTGCTTTGTGCCCGATAATGATTATCGCGCTTTTTTGCGATTTAAAAATCCAGACATTGATGCGGAATTAAAAGGGGGGAAATTTGTAAATCTTCAAGGTGAAGTGATAGGCACACACGCCGGTTATCCATTTTTTACAATTGGTCAAAGAAAAAATCTCGGCACAGCATTTGGCAAACCTATGTTTGTTACAAAAATAATTCCTGAGACGAATACTGTTGTTTTGGGAGAACTCGACGATTTAAAACGCAATGGTATTATTGTCGGCGGAATTAATTTGCAAAAATATGCGCGCATTGAAAAACCTATTGAAACTTCAACGCAAATTCGGTATAACGATGGTGGCACACTTGCAACTATAGCCGAAATTGAAGAAGGAATTTCCGTTGAATTTTTTGCACCTGTTCGCGGCGTTGCGCCAGGACAATCTGCCGTTTTTTATGAAGGAAATGACTTAGTGGGTGGCGGCATTATTATGAAGAGTATGTCCTTCAATAAACCCGATTTTCAAAAACAATTTGCGACAGCCTAAATATTATTTGAATGAAAACAGGAAAAATTAAAAACTTTGGTTGGTTGGTCGGTCTCTTTTGTTTATTCTCGTGTACAAAAAGTACGAATGATTCCTATTCTTTTTACGCGAATAATTATTTTCCATTAAAAATTGGCGCTTCTCTTATCTATACTTTAGATACCATTCAATTTGATCCAGGAACGGGCGTTGTAAAGATTGATACTTTTAAATGGTACGCGCAAGAAATTGTGAGAGATACTTTTATGGATGCACAAAAAAATGTCAATTATCTCATTGATCGTTACGAACATTCGCGCAATGCTAACGATACCGCTTGGATTTATCGTCGCACATTTGTAGAAACTATAACTTCACAAAACACGCAGCGTTTAGAAGGTACATTCCGATATATTAAATTACCGTCTGCTTTTTCGCTCAATCAGCAATGGGATGGAAATGCTTATTTAGATGCATACTCAGCTATTTCAGTAGCGAATAATACTGTTTTACCGTTTATTCAATCTTGGAAAAGTACGATTATCGGCGTTAATTCATCGGAAACGGTGAATGGAAAAAATTTTGCGGATGTAACAATTGTCGAAGCTAAATCCGATCCTAATATTTTAACTGAGCGGCGTTACCAGATTGAAAAATATGCGAACGGCATCGGATTAATTTCGCGCCAACTCGAAATTTTAGACACCCAAATTTTAGATTCTAAAATAGCATGGAGCGCTAAAGCGCAAAAAGGATTTATTGTTACACAAAAATTGTATTAGTTGATAGTTGTTCGTTGATAGTTGTTCGTTGATAGTTGTTCGTTGATAGTTGTTCGTTTAGGAGTGCTCACAGACTAACAACTATCAACGAACAACTACTAACCCGCTCCTCGCGCGCCTTTGAATCCTATCGTCTTTTTAATGAAAATAGAATCTTCTTTATTCAAAGTGAAATGCTCTACGTCGTTCATTAAAATGATGTTGCCCACTTCTAAACGTTCCGAAACAGAGATACCCGCCATGCGCAAATTAAATTTAGCAATCGCTTCGCTGACTATTTGACGGACTATGCGTGCATTACCGAAATATTTATCGCGATACAAGTGTAGAAAAGTAAGATAGTTTTTCAAATGCTCACGAGATTCTTCCGAAATTTGAATCTGTGCGTCGCTGAACATTCGCTCTGCAATTTGCATCAACTCAGACGGTGAATAATCTTCAAACTTTAAAGTTTTGTCGAAACGGCTACTCAAACCTGGATTTGTTTTCAGGAATTGCTCCATATTATCGGTGTAACCGGCTACAAAAACAAAAAACTGCCCGCGTCTATCTTCCATTTTTTTCAGCAATGTTTGTATTGCTTCAATACCAAAATCGCCCTGATTTGTTCCTGTGTTGTTTAAAGCGTAGGCTTCATCAATAAATAAAACGCCGCCAAGTGCTTCTTCAATTTTTTCAGATGTTTTGATTGCAGTTTGACCAACATAACCAGCAACCAAACCTTGACGATCGGTTTCAACCATGTGTCCACGTTCTAAAATGCCGAGCGCTTTATAAATTTTTGTCAAAATGCGCGCAACGGTTGTTTTGCCTGTGCCTGGATTACCGACAAAAACAGTATGAAGATAAAAACTACCGAGTGCGTCTCTGCCCGATTCAGTATAGTAACGTACCAAATTAACTAACTCGCGAATTTGATCTTTAATTTTATCCATGCCAATCAATCCGTTCAACTCTTCGAGCGAAATTTTTAAAAGTGGCTCGTCAACTGGAATTTTTGGCAGTTCATTTTGTTGAATAAGTTGTATCTTTTCTACATCTGCCGCTTCTACTAACGATATTTCTTCGTTACTCATCGAAGTTGGACTTTCATTATGCATAATGCGCAAACCTAAATTAACTTTCGCTTGCTCAATCACATCGTAAACAAAGCGCGCATTACCAAACGAGCGATCGCGATTTCTGTATGCTTCTACTATAATATCGTCGAGGCGCTTTTTTGCGTTAGGGCTTAAAATGATACCTTTTTCCACCGCAGCAAACTCAGAAATTTGAGAGAGTTCTTGTGGCAAATAATCTTTAAAATCGAAAAAATGTTTGAATCGTGAACGCAAACCTGGATTCGATTCTATGAAATTGCGCATCTCTTTTGGATAACCCGCAACGATGACGGCTAAATCGCCTGGTCCGTTCGATAGTTCTTTTACTAAAATTTCAATCACTTCGCGACCAAAATCTTTTGTATCATCGTTCGAGCGCGCTAAAGAGTAGGCTTCATCAATAAATAAAACACCACCACGCGCTTGCTCAATCGCATCTTTAACTTTCGGCGCAGTTTGACCGATGTACTCACCGATGAGATCAACGCGATCAACTTCATACACGTGTCCCTTAGAAAGTAAACCCATTTTGTTATACAGCAAACCCATCATTTTAGCGACAGTCGTTTTACCCGTTCCTGGATTACCCACAAAGACAGAATGCACATTAATGTTTGTGATTTCTTCAAACCCTTTATCTTTCCGCAGTTGTAGAAACTGGATATACTTAGCGTGATCGCGTACTTTTTGTTTAATATTATTCAAACCTATGAGCGCATCCATGCGTTGCATAACGTCTTCAAACGAAATACTTGTGTCTTCCAAATCTTGTTGAAGTCTGTAACCTTCTGCCGACATCGGCACTAAAAGTGCAGGCTCACCTTGCTCAAACGCATCGCCAACCTCAAAACTTACGGATGCAATGAGCCTATCCATAAATATGACATCGCAAGTATAAATATCTTCGCGCCACGAACCAATCACGTTAGAACCCCAACCTGCCGAAAATTGAATAATTTCATCTTTCTTTTCAATCCGCGAAAGTCGCGTAATTTGCCCTTTTAATTCACGCGCATTATTGTAAAACTTTGTAAAAATTTCACACTGCCAACTTTTAGAGGCGTTATTGATATTTTGCAATTCAATATCGGCATAAATATATCGCGTTTGATCTCCTTTGAACGAAGTCATGTAAGTGCGCTCATTAATTGGAATATCGTCGTAAGGACCTTCGTACAATCGCAAAGATTTTACATCGAGGTATGGGTTTTCAAAAAGCGTAATTTCTCTGCCAGCATCTTCAATGTAAAAATATTTCGTTCCCATTTTTTCGCCGTCCACGTAAGCTTCCCAATAATAAGTGCCGCGTTTCCAAAACGAACCTTCTTTTCTATTTCCCCAACCTTCACGCACATAAACGGTACTATCAAATTTACTGACTGTGCGTTTAAATTGCAACGCGCATAATTCGTTCTTTCCTTTTTTAAGTGCATAGCAACGCAGTTCAACATCGGCTGTCCAATCTTCGGTATCGAACAATTTATTAAATAAAGCAAGCTCGCAATAAATATAGGACGTTTCGTAGCGGTCAAAAACTTGACGGTACTTTTTTTTGTTATCAGCCAGCCATTCAGTTGTCGAGTAAATTTTAATCTCTTTAAACTTAAATTTTCTGTTGACGCTTAAAATCTCTTCTTCTGGTATTAAACTCATCTATTTTAACTTCTTGATATTTGCGTGAAATTTTAAAAATTATATTCTGTAAAAGTTCAAATATTTCTACTCATAAATTTAAAACGAAATATAATACTTTCCCAGCTTTTTTCAAAAAAACTTTTATTAAGCTTATAAATTAGTTGGCAGTTGATGGTTGACAGTTGATAGTCTTTAGGTTTTACTATCAACTGTCA
>JAYVVO010000075.1:0-6298 GCA_043786955.1 Saprospiraceae bacterium | reverse complement strand
ATAGTATTGTCGATCGCGTCATTCGTGAAAAAGATTACGGCGCAATGATTTTATTGCACGATGCTGGCGGAGACAGAAGTGCAACCGTTGCAGCATTGCCGCGCATTATAAGATATTTCAAAGATAACGGTTACACTTTCACAACCATTGCGGATGTTTTACAAGAAAAACCTGAAAAACTCATGCCGCCATTGATTGGTAAGCAAGCTTTTTTGGATAAGTTCGATCGCATTTTTGCGGAAGTGGGTTATTTTTTACAATCACTTTTTGGAGGAATTTTTGTCTTCTCTATTATTCTTTCCGTTTTTAGAAATATAGTTATTTTGGTTTTGGCTTTTCTCCAACGCCAAAAAAATCGTAGAGTCGCCATGCTTAGCGGCTCACCAGATTTCGCAACTGTCAAACTTAGCGGCTCTACACCATTCACGCCACCTATTTCCGTCATCGTTCCAGCCTACAATGAAGAAGTAACCGCTATCAAAACAATAAATAGTTTACTTCTTCAAGATTATCCCAATTTCGAAATTATTTTTGTTGATGATGGATCGAAAGATAAGACCTACGAAAAAGTAAAAGGAGCATTTGAAAATGACGCGCGTGTAAAAATTTACACAAAACCGAACGGTGGAAAAGCATCGGCACTTAATTTTGGCATTGCACAAACACAAAATGATTTTGTGGTTAACATAGATGCCGATACGCAATTGAGTAATAACGCGCTTCACCAACTCATTCAAAAAATGAGCGATGATAACATAGTTGCCGTGGCTGGTAATGTGCAAGTGGGAAATAAAATAAATGTGCTCACGCGGTGGCAAGCGATTGAATACACGACTGCACAAAATTTTGATCGCTTAGCAATGGAATATTTGAATGCGATAACTGTTATTCCGGGTGCTATTGGCGCATTCAGAGTGGCAGCCATAAAAGCTGTTGGTGGTTACGACACTGACACTCTTGCTGAAGATTGCGATTTAACAATTCGATTATTGCGCACTGGTGGTAAAATTGGAACTGCTAACGATGCTATAGCTTACACAGAAGCGCCCGAAACATTTGCGCAATTTTTAAAACAACGTTTTCGTTGGAATTTTGGCGTTTTGCAAGCCTTCTGGAAAAACCGAGACGTTTTGTTCGATAGTAAATACAAAAGTTTAGCATGGGTAGCGATGCCACAAATTTTAGTTTTTCAACTCATTCTACCAATATTTGCACCCGTTGCAGATTTCGTGATGATTATTTCTATTTTAACGGGAACGTTCGGAAAAATTTGGGGATATTATCTCGCTTTTATTTTCATGGATCTCATCAGCGCTTTTTTTGCTTATCGCTTCGAAGGAAAAAACATGTCCGATTTGTGGTTACTTTTTCCACAGCGTTTGGTTTATAGACCTTTGATGTATTCAGTTTTGTATAAAACATACCGTCGCGCTATCAAAGGTGAATTACAAGAATGGGGCGTTTTAAAACGCACAGGCAATGTAAAGAATGATTTAAAAACAGCAGTGAGTTAATTCACAATTTAAATTTTATTTTTTATGATTTCAGTTAATGGTTATGGTGCAACGAGTAAAGAATCTCCGATTGCACCGCTAAATTTTAAAAGACGCAGCGTCGAAGCGCACGATGTTTTAGTTGATATTTTATACTGTGGCGTGTGTCATTCCGATATACACATGGCGCGTAGCGAATGGGGACCCGCGATTTATCCAATTGTTCCGGGTCACGAAATTGTGGGTCGCGTAACTAAAATTGGACAGGACGTTACAAAATTTAAACTCGGTGATTTCATCGGCGTTGGTGTGTTCGTGGATTCGTGTCGGCAGTGTGCTTCCTGCAAAAGCGGAATGGAACAATATTGCGATGAGGATATGACACCTACATACAACGGTTATTATCGCGATGGCAAAACGCCAACGTTCGGCGGTTATTCTGAAAATTATGTGATTGATGAAAAGTATGCGCTTCATATTCCTTTCACTTCGCAATTAGAAGCTGTTGCGCCGCTATTGTGTGCAGGCATTACAACTTATTCGCCGCTAAAATTTGCTGGTGTTGGCAAGGGACATAAAATTGCAGTTTTAGGTCTCGGTGGACTGGGACACATGGGTGTAAAATTCGCTGCGGCGTTCGGTGCAGAAGTAACGATGTTGAGCACTTCGCCTTCTAAAGAGGCGGATGCAAAACGTTTGGGTGCCCATCATTTTATTTTAAGCACGGATAAAGCGCAAATGAAGGCAGCAAAAAATAGTTTCGACTTCATCTTGAATACTGTTGCTGCACCACACGATGTGAATATGTATCTCGATTTGCTTAAAGTGGATGGTAAGATGTTGCTTGTGGGCATTCCACCGGAAGACAATCGTATCGGTGCTTCAAAACTTATTTCAAAACGCAGAAGTATTATTGGCTCAATGATTGGCGGCATTAAAGAAACTCAAGAAATGCTCGACTTTTGTGCGGAACACAATATTGTTTCAGATGTAGAAGTGATTTCGATGAAGGATGTTAATGAAGCCTACGAGCGTATCCTTAAATCGGATGTTAAATACAGATTCGTTATAGACATGAAACTATAAGGTCGTTTCAATTTTTGGGGAACTTTAAAACTTCCCCGAAAATAGTAATAACAAAAAAAACGGCTCACATTTCTGTGAACCGTTTTTTTTATTTTAGGACGCAAGCATTGCATCTCAAATTTTCAAAAATTAATAACCCGTGTTCTGACGTAATTTTGGATTCGCATCTAATTGCGGTTGTGGTATCGGATAAACAGCACGTTTAGCAGCGTTATCATCTGCAGGTTTGTTTAGATCATCCGAAACTTTACGTGCATTTGAATATACACCAAAACGAATTTCGTCTGGACGACGTACAGCTTCAAATGCCATTTCACGTCCGCGTTCAGCTAATAAATTAGCAGCAGTTAACGAAACGAAAGGTGTAACACCTGCGCGTGAGCGAATTAAATTAACGTCTGCTAACGCTGTAACATCAGCAGCACTTGTGTTAAAGCTTGCTTCAGCACGCGTTAAATACATTTCAGCCAAACGGAAGATAGGAAAATCGTTTGACAAGTTAGCCGTTGCATTGTCGTAAGGGCGGAACTTTAACATACGAGCACCTGCTTCGCGATATGCTTTAGGGAACAAACTATTAATGTTCGGGGTGAATATTAAAGTTGGACCATCTGGGTCACCATCAGGAGCAGAGTCCAAAATAGGTGTTTTTCCATCAGGTGCGTATTGTTGACCTGCAGCAAAGAAATTAGCTTTGCGAATATCAGCTGCTTCATAAGAGTTGTAAAACTCTTGCAAAGTACAGTAACCATTCCACGGCTGATTCTGCAAATTAAAAGTAGTTTGAGAATTATAGTGCAAAGCCATCTGGTGGAAATTGAAGCCTTGAGCTGTAACTTCATCGTAAGGAATCACAAGTACATTCTCAATTGACTTATCGTTATTTTTCCAGAAATTATTCTGAATCCAGTTAGCAGAAACGTCTAATTTGTACGGTCCGTTTTTGATAACGTCATCAGCAGCAGCTTTTGCATTTGCCCAATCTGGTGTGCCTGTGTAAACACCTGCATTCAAATATAAACGTGCTTGCAAAGATCTTGCAGACCAATAATTCATTTTACCGTAAACTACACTCTTGTTAAGAGAAGGTAAAACAGCAGCCAATTCACTTTGGATAAAAGCGTAAACAGTTGCGCGGTCTTTGGTCACATATTCGTCATTACCCACTGGATAGTTAACGAATAAAGGAATATTACCAAATTGATCTAATAAAAAATAATAGTACAAAGCGCGCATAGCGCGAATTTCAGGTACAGCTGTTGCTGCAGCCGCTGGTGCTGCTACGGGTAATTGTGCAATCAAGCGATTACAAGTTGCAATCGGTTTGTAAGAAAAACTCCAAGCACCATTAAAAAAGCCGTCGTTAGCATTACTAATATGCTGAGCAGCATTCAACCACTGTCCACCATCATACCAGTCACCACCGCGTTGTGGAATCAAAGATTCTTGTGAAGAGTTCTCTTGACCCGACCAATAGCCACCGTGACTTGCCAAACCATACAAACCAGTATAGACAGCACCGATAGCACCGTTAATTTGGTCAGTTGTTTGATAAAACTGATCCGCAGGGATCTCAGAGTATAATTTCTCCGTAAGGTCTGTACAAGCGTTTGTAGAAGCTATCATTGCTACTCCCAAAAGTGCCAGACGTGCATTAATAAATAATTTTTTCATGTTTTGAATAATTTTGTTATTACAAAGTTATAAGAAATTTGAATATTAAACAAACACGCAACACTTGTAAATAGTTCTGAAACTTTGTTTATAATTAGTATAAACAAGTGTTGCGTATTTAAGCCCGTTAGTTTTAAATATTAAAAACTAAAGTTAGCACCTAAACTAAAAGTACGTGTTGATAAATACGTATTTCTACGGTCAACACCTGGTACTAAACCGTCGCCATTATCATTGAAACGAACTTCTGGATCTACACCAGTATAGCCCGTTAGAGTAAATAAATTATTAGCTGCTGCATAAACTTGTACTCTTTTCACGTATTTCGGATTTGCACCCAAGTTGAAATCGTAATAAACTTGTAAATAGTTTAAGCGTAAATAACTACCACTTTCAACGTAATTGCTGCTGAATTGTGCATCTGTTAAAGTAGGATCCCAATATTTAGTTTTAACACGGTTATAAGCCGAAATTGAACCTGCATTGTTATTTTCGTAAAACACACGGAATAAGTTAACAATACTGTGTCCGAAAGTACCTACAAAATTAAGGTTAACACCAATTGGTCCAAAACTCAAATTATTTGACCAACCTAAAGTTAATTTAGGCAAACCATTACCAGCAATAATTTTATCACTATCAGACGCGCCTGTTAAAAGCACTTCTTTGCCGAATCTGTTAAGAATTGTTGGTGCGCCAATATTTTTACCGTCGCCTGAAAGGTTTTTAGCAACTGAGTTTGTACCTACATATTGGAACGTCCAGATTTGACCCAACGGTGCGTTCGGTGCAACTTGAATAATTGGAGTACTATTTAAACCTGGTGCACCAATGTTAGATAAGTTTAACTTACCCGATGGGCTGATTTGCAATACGTCTGTTTTGATATTATTCAATGTTGAATTGTTAGTAGCTAAAATTAATGTTGAGCGCCATTTAGTATCTTTCGATTTTAAGATGTCGTAACTCAATAAAGCTTCAAAACCAGAACTTGTTAAACTACCAGAGTTAGCCCAAATACCATTTGCTTCATAAGCACCTGGAGGAATAGTTTGGAAATTGTATAATAAGTCTGTGATGTTACGTGTGTAATAATCAAATGAACCTGAAAGGCGACCTTTAGCAGCAACGAAATCTAAACCAATATTTGTTTCAGCTTTTTGCTCCCATTTCAAACCAGATGATGGATTACGTGCTAAGTTATAAAATCCGTTACCATCACCTGTGAAGCTTGATTGTGTTAAATAAGCTTGTAAAGGTAAAGTACCAGTTACACCGTAACCTGCGCGCAATTTAATTTGTTCAAAAACGGTAGAGTGAATTAACGCTTTGTTCAAATCAACACTCGCTGAAACAGATGGGAAAGTACCAAATTTGTTTCCTTCAGATAAAACTGAAGAACCTTCGCGACGTACTGTAACGGTTAAGTTATAAATTTCATCGTAGCTTAAATTAGCACGACCAAAAAATGCGACAATTCTTGAACCACCTTTGAAACTTCCTGCTGTTGCCAAACCTTTTTTAACATCAGGTGATTGGTTGATAGCGTTGTAACCAAGGGCATCAGAAGGTATATGACCTGCATTTAAAAAACTGTTCTGATAAATTCCATCGTTAATGTCATAACCAGCAGTTGCATTAACATTCAATTTATCAATTGCTTTTGTATAATCTAAATAAGTCTGGAAATATTTATTTTGATTTGATGAATTGAAAACGCCAGCATTCCCTTGCGTACCTGCACCGTTAAATAACTCAGTTGAGGGATAATAAAAACCTTCAAATTGTGTATTCTTCTGTAGAGAGTATAAACCTTTAATTTTAAACCCATCAAATAGCTCATATTGTGCACCGAATGCTGTTTGAACGTAGTTTAAATTTCTATCATCAATACTTTGTTTAGCAATTGATAATGGATTGTAAGCATCGAAACCACCAGTTTCTGTGTAACCACCGTATTTAGCGGCATCTGTTCCGCCCAATGCAGGGACAGTTGGATTGTAAGTTACAGCATAATAAAAAGCTTCACCACGACCTACTTGAGC
>JAYVVO010000074.1:0-6304 GCA_043786955.1 Saprospiraceae bacterium | reverse complement strand
AAAAGATGGTTGCACACTCATACCAGTTGAAAGCGGAGAACTCGCCAGTGGATTAAATGGGTTAGGTAGAATGGCAGAACCAGAACATATTTTTGATACAATTCAGAATTATTTTTTAGTAAAAGATGCCATTGGTAATAAACTTTTCGGTAAAAAAATAATCGTAACGTCTGGTCCAACGCAAGAAGCGATTGATCCCGTTCGATACATCGGTAATCGCTCTTCGGGTAAGATGGGCAATGCGATTGCTTTAGCTTTAGCGAATGTAGGTGTAGAAGTTGAACTTATTTCGGGACCCGTGAAAACATATCCGCAACATCCAAAAATTAAAATTACGCGTGTCGTATCGGCAGAGCAAATGTGTTGGGCGGCTTTGAATGCTTGGAATGCATCTGACGGTGCAATTTTGGCGGCGGCGGTTGCAGATTTTCGACCAAAAAATATTTCTGATAAAAAAATAAAAAAAACTAATGACGATACAATTGCAATTACGCTCGAAAAAACGCAAGATATAGCGCTCAACTTAGCTTTAATAAAAAAGAAACACCAAATACTTATAGGGTTTGCACTTGAAACGGATAACGCTTTGGCGAATGCGCAAATCAAACGGCGCACTAAAAATTTCGATTTTATTATTTTAAATTCTTTAGAAAAAGCGGGCGCGGGTTTTGAAACCGATACTAATATTGTCACTTTAGTTTTTGATGAAACGCGCGTCGTTGAATTACCGCTCAAACAAAAAACCGAAATTGCGCAAGATTTATTGCCTTATATTGTGGAAGCTTTCGATAAAATGTAGAGTGTTTTATCATAAAGTATCCTATGTAAACAAACTTATTTCTTAAAAACAGAGTCTTACATCAGAAAACAAGGTTTTAATAATTTAAAGCATAGATACTTTAAAAAGCGCGCCCAAACCCACTACTAAAATTATTTCAATGGTAGAAAAATTACTTCCGATTAATCGGTTGCGGTCAAATAGTGAAGTGCTATTTAAAAAATTTGCGCGTCCAATTCATTTTAATTTTTAAAATAGTTAAATGAAAGGAGTTCAAATAATGTTTGTCTCATCAAAATCGGAAGAAAAATCACTAAAATTATTGTGGCGGTAAATTTCTTATAATCTTCGACTATTAAACCTGAAATTACTAATAAATCATTTGTTGTATCCCCTGTGATAACACCTTTTCTAAATGATTCTGAAAATTTTAAAATTTGTTTTCCTCTTTGTGAAATTCGACAACTGCCACTAAAGAAATTGATTTGTTCCCACTGATACACTGCGCCATTTTTTAAAATTATAGTTGCTTTGTTTCGCCAAAAGGGGAATCGGATTTCCGCTAAATTATTTTCACTGATCGAAGAAACGACGAATTTTTTTAGGAAACCAGGGATGCGCGTAAAAATATATTCCGATTGGTTCAGTTTTGAGTTGTAAGTTCTATGAAAAAAGGTATGCGATATACTTCCAATCGGTACTGCGTTTTCGGTTAAAGTATAGTTTTTTTGAAAAAATCCTTTATGAAATTCTATCATTAATTTATCTTTTTAACAGTTTAGCATATCGCAAAGTTAAGCGCAATTACTCCAAAAGTTGCGTTTAGCTTTTCGTTTTGGTCGAAAAAGATGAGCCCCACAAACTTTAAACTACTTTTTTCGTAAAAAATATAATACGCAAAATGTTTAGAGTGCTTTTTAATTTCTAACTTTGTGGTTGACGAGTAAATTTTCAGAAAAATATTGTTTATTTTCTGTGTTTACTTTGATTAAAAATTTAAAAATACACGCTTTGAGCTATGAGTCGTGAGCTGTGAGCTATTAGCTTTCTCAACAAGAAGAAGCTCGTGGCTCATAGCTCATAGCTCACGGCTCTCAGCTCATAAAATATATTATGGCTTGTGCAAGTTGTTCTACCGCAAGCGGTGGAAAACCCGGCGGATGCAATGGAAATTGCGGTGGCGGATGTAATAAAATGAATACGCATGATTGGTTAGCTTCTTACGATATTCAAGAAATAAACGCGTTCGATGTGCTTGAAGTGAGTTTCAAAAACGGTGCGCGTAAAGATTTTTTTCATACTAACGCGAGTTTGCAAGTTTATACTGGCGACTCCGTTTTGGTAGAAATTGCAGGCGGTGGCGGCTATGATATTGGTAACGTTTCACTCAGTGGCGAATTGGTGCGGATGCAAATTAAGAAGAAAGGATTGCGCGATGATGCTTTGTTCTTAAACGTTATTCGCAAAACGAATGAACGCGATGTTGAACGCCTTAATCATTACCGATCTTTAGAAATTGATATGCTCATGCATTCTCGCGCTATTTCGCGTTCATTAGGTTTGGATATGAAAGTCGGAGAAGTAGAGATGCAAGGCGACGGCAGAAAAGCGACGTTTTTATACACTGCGGATGGTCGCGTAGATTTTAGAGAATTAATCAGAGCATACAACAAAGAATTTAAAGTTAAAATAGAAATGCGCCAAATTGGTGCGCGGCAAGAAGCAGCACGCATCGGTGGTGTGGGTTCGTGCGGTCGAGAATTGTGTTGCTCGACGTGGCTTTCCGATTTTAAATCTATTTCAACAGCCGCTGCGCGCTATCAACAATTGGCGATTAATCAAGTCAAACTTTCTGGAATGTGCGGCAGATTAAAATGCTGCTTGAATTACGAACTGGATGCTTATTTAGACGCCCTCGAATCTTTTCCACCAAATCCTGAACGCATTTTTACAAAATCTGGTAGAGCTGAGCTCATTAAAACGGACGTGTTCAGAGCATTGATGACGTATTATATTTCGGATGGAACTGACAAGGGTAAATTTTTTACGCTCGCTATTTCGGATGTACGCGAAGCCTTAGAACAAAATAAACGCAGCATTCAACCGAATAGTTTAAAGGATATTCAGTACGTCCCTATGATTCAAAAAATGTACGACAAAGATGGTTTTGAAGAAGAACCCGAAGCGGAGTATGATGCAGAAGAATTGGTCGGTTCGGTTGAATTGCCAGATGATAAATTTAAGAAAAAGAAAAAGAAAAAACCACTCGGTAATAATCCAAATCCAAACCTAAATCAAAATTCGGGTGGATTGAGAGAAGTAAGTTTTGGTCAAAACCAAAATAATAATCCGCGCAGATTTAGTAACGAGCGTCCGCCGAATCCGAATCAAAATCTGAATCGGAATAATAATCAACCGCCGCGCACTCCTAATTCTGATGAACCGATTAATCCAGCGTTAATTGATGCAGGCAGACCGCAGCATAATAAACAAAACCCGAATCTGAATCGGAATAATAATCAACCGCCGCGCATTCCT
The DNA here is from genome assembly GCA_043786955.1 of Saprospiraceae bacterium. GTDB lineage: Bacteria > Bacteroidota > Bacteroidia > Chitinophagales > Saprospiraceae > JAAFJT01. The sequence goes on along the minus strand of JAYVVO010000074.1, from coordinate 2,988 downwards.
AATTCTGATGAGCCGATTAATCCAGCGTTGATTGATGCCAGCAGACCTCAGCATAATAAACAAAATCCGAATCAGCATCGGAATAATAATCAACCTCCGCGAAATAATAATCCGAACGAACCGATTAATCCCGCATTGATTGATAATTCTCAGTCGCGTCGTCCGAATCCGCCGATACCGAAAAATACGGAGCGTGTAACAGATTCTGAAGAAAATATTAATCCAGATGCAACGTCTTCAGATAGGGAAGGTACAAAAAAAGATTTCCAGAAAAAACCGTTTTATAAAAAACGTAAATAGCCATGAGCTTTGAGATTTGAGCCTTCTTGTAGGTCAGCTCAAAGCTTAAAGCTCAAAACTAATAATTATGTACGATGTCACAGTCATAGGTTCCGGACCAGGCGGATATATTGCAGCGATTCGCTGCGCGCAATTAGGATTAAAAGTTGCTCTCATTGAGCGGTATAAAACACTCGGCGGTACGTGTTTAAACGTCGGTTGTATTCCATCTAAAGCATTACTCGATTCGAGCGAACATTATCACAATGCTGTTCACATTTTTAAAGAACATGGATTAGATATTAACGGCGGTGTAGTTGTCAATATGCCGCAAATGATGGAACGCAAAACAAACGTTGTCGGCACTGTAACAAAAGGCGTAGAATTTTTGATGCGCAAAAATAAAATTGATGTGCATTACGGATTCGGCTCGTTTGTAACAGCTAACAAAATTAACGTTAAAGCAGATGATGGTTCGGTTAAAGAAATTGAAACGCAAAAAACAATTATCGCCACAGGTTCAAAGCCTATTACTCCAGCCAATTTTAATTACGATAAAAAACGGATCATTACATCCACTGAAGCCTTGAAAATTCAGAGCGTACCGAAAAGTATGGTTGTTGTTGGTGGTGGTGTTATTGGTTTAGAACTCGGTTCAGTGTATGCGCGTCTTGGAACAGAAGTACACGTAGTGGAGTACCTTGATAGAATTATTGCCAATATGGACGGCGATTGTTCGAAAGAACTACAGAAATCGCTCAAAGATTTAGGCGTTAAATTTTATTTGAAACACGCCGTAACGGATGTAACGACGACTGAAAATGATACGACAGTAACTTTTAAAAGTCGCGATACTGAAGAAGTAAAAACTATCACAGCCGATTATACTTTACTTGCACTCGGTCGCCGACCTTACACAGACAATTTGGGTTTAGAAAATGCGGGTGTTGAACGCGATGAAAAAGGCAGAGTGAAAGTTAACGCGCATCTCGAAACAACTACACCTAATATTTTTGCTATCGGCGACGTGATTCATGGTGCGATGTTGGCACACAAAGCGGAAGAAGAAGGGGTTTATGTTGCTGAATATATGGTTGGTCAAAAACCGCACATTAATTATAATCTCATTCCAGGTGTGGTTTACACTTGGCCCGAAGTTTCTGGTGTTGGTCAAACCGAGGAGCAACTCAAAGCAGACGGTATTGCATATAAATCAGGTAAATTTCCGATGAAAGCACTTGGTCGCGCACGTGCAAGTGGCGATTTAGACGGCTTCGTAAAAGTTTTAGCGAGTAAAGAAACGGACGAAATTTTAGGCGTACACATGGTCGGTGCCCGTGTTGCTGATTTAATAGCAGAAGCAGTAGCCTTGATGGAATTTAGAGCATCCGCAGAAGACGCCTCGCGCATGAGTCACGCGCACCCAACGTATGCGGAAGCATTTAAAGAAGCAGCGTTGGCAGCAACAGCTAATCGGGCGTTGAATATGTAAAAAAGAATGAAGGAATGAAGAATGAAGGAGTTAAGGAATGAAAAGTTAAAAGTGAAAGCACCTAATTTTAAAAAGCACTGAAAGTGCGTCAGATAACAGCGATGGGCGCAAGCCCATCGAAAACAAAATTTAAAACAAAATTTAAATCGAAACGAAATTTAAATCGAAACGAAATTTAAATCGAAACGAAATTTAAATCGAAACAAAATTTAAATCGAAACAAAATTTAAAACTAAAACGAAAACAAAAACGAAATTTAAAACAAAACCAAAACTAAAAACGAAATAAAAGTTGAAGTTTTATTTATAGTTTTGTGATGCTAAATTCTTGAACCTAATATTTATGCGACCACTTTTATTTATTTTATCGGGTGTTTTGGTTTTTAGTTTATTTACAAACTATGCCGAAGGTCCGCAATCGGGTATAACGGGTTCGCCAGGAGATAAACAAACGTGTAAACAATCGGGATGTCACTTAGATGCCGTTCAACAAAATGCCACAACGAGTTGGATTACCTCTAATGTGCCGCCGAAAGGATTTGTAAAAGATTCTACATATACCATCACGATTACGACCAAAGCACCGAGTCATGTAGTTTATGGTTTTTGTGCAGCTTCACAAAATAAAACTGGTGCGGCGCAAGGAACGCTCATAATTACCGATAAAACTAATACGCAGTACGCCGATATGGGCGCAACAAATACTTATGTCACACATACTTATACAGGTTCACGCGGCGCAAACAAAGTTTGGCAATTTAATTGGAAAGCACCCAGCACTATTTTAGACAGCACTACAATCTATGCCTGTGTTATGGCTGCCAACGGAAACGGTGCAGAAACGGGTGACTCCTTATTTTTGAGCAGCCTTAAATTAACGCGCGCAGCATTAACGCCAACGAATGATATTACAACACAAATAAAAGTACAAGTTTCACCGAATCCTGCAAGTGTTTCTGCGCAAACGGCACAATTATCTTTTTCAAAACCAACGTTAAGTGTCTGGACAGTTCGCGTTTACACGGTATATGGCGCGTTTGTATCATCACAAAAAGTAGAAAGCTCAGGAGATGTATCTGTTTTCCTTTCGCTTTATAATTTAAGAACGGGACTATATGCTTACAGTGTCAATGACGAAATGGACTTGGTACGCGCTTCTGGAAAATTAATGGTGAGTGAATAAAATAAAAAATAAAATGTTCAAAAAACTTTTTCAAT
>JAYVVO010000073.1:0-6311 GCA_043786955.1 Saprospiraceae bacterium | reverse complement strand
CAAAACCGTTAAGTTTTAAATTCTCATCTACCAGCGTCATTGCTTTTGCAGAAACATCTACCGATGTAACGTGCTCCGCACCATTTTTAAGTGCGTACATACTAAATCCGCCAGAGTAGCAAAAAGCATTTAAAACTTTTTTACCCGCCACATATTTAGCAAGTGCTGCGCGATTATCGCGTTGATCGAGAAAAAAACCTGTCTTCTGTCCTAAAACCCAATCAATATTAAATTTTATGCTGTTCTCGACGCACTCAAAGGGTGTTTCAATTTTATTTTCACCGATATATCCGTTTTTAAAACCCGAGTCGCGGACGAATTCTGGCGGTAACGTTTCGGCGCTTTTGCAATACACCGCCTCTACTCTACCCGCAAAAACTTTTTTAATCGCTTCTGAAATGTCGTTTATAAAATTATAAATTCCAATCGAATGACATTGCACGACGGCAACTTTTCCATAAATATCAACAATTAATCCAGAGACTTGATCGCCTTCGCCGTGCACTAATCGAAAACAATCGGTCGCAGCGTTATCAATAAAACCTAAAGCGCGGCGCGCATTAAAAGCATTTTGAATCGCATTATTCCAAAAGTGCGCATCAATTTCTGTTTCTTGAAAACTTAAAATGCGAATTGCGATTGAACCCGTACTGTAATAGCCCGTTGCAATTATTTTTTTGGTGGCGTCGGCTAATTTTACAATATCGCCATCATTTATTTTAAAATTAAATGGCATTAATGCACCTGAAAACACCCACGGATGTTTTCGTAAAATAGCTTCTTCTTTTCCTTTCTTCAGTGAAAGCAACATAGTTTTAATTTATTGTAGAAATACATTCTTGTGCCGATTTTATTTGGACACAAAAATATGCTATACTCTATTTTTTCTGCTCCACCAAAAATAAAATGGTACGCCACTTAAAATCAGTAGAAGACCAATAAGCGCGTCATCGGGTTTGTTGTAACACGTTGTCACGATTAGAACGGCGCAGAATAAAACGAAAATGGCGGGAACAAACGGATAGCCAATAACTTTATAGGGGCGTTCTAAATTCGGATAGCGGACGCGTAAAACAAAAACACCAAATGCGGTTGCGCCGTAAAAGAAAAAGGCGGCAAAAATTAGTCTATCCGTTAGTTGATCGAAACTGCCAGAAAAAACTAAAACGATTGCCCAAATACCTTGAATCCAGAGTGCAAAGTTGGGCGTATTAAATTGGGGATGAATTTCTTTGGCGCGTTCAAAAAATAAACCGTCCTGCGACATAATTTGATACATACGCGGCGGCATGAGTATTGTCGCGTTCGTACAACTCAAAGTTGTGAGAATAATTAAAACCGAAAGCACAGTCGCACCAATCGGACCTGCAAAAGAACGCACAACAGCAACAGCAGCTATATCGTTTTGTGCTTTGAAACCTTCAATAATTTTTTCGATAGGTAGAACAGAAAGATATGCCGTATTCACCAACATATAAATAACTACAACGCCCAACAAACCGAGTGCTAAAGCTTTGGGCAAATTTTTATTAGGTTCTTTTATTTCGCCAGCCATGTAGCCCAAAGTATTCCATCCTTCATATCCCCAAAAAGTTGCGAGCAGTGCCGCAAACATCGCTTTAAATAAAGCAGACCCAGTTAAAACAGTTTCGTTACTCGCCGAATGTGCCAAATTAGCCACGCTTCCGCCACCAAATAAAAAACTACTGATGACGACAAATGCTAATCCACCGACGATGAGTTGGGTTAAGTAGCGACTTAGACGTTCGACACCTTTTAAACCACGCGTATTTAAAAAAGTGAGTACAAAAATTAAAAGCGAAGTCAGAACTTTTACACCAAAGTTTTCAAACGGTGTTAAAGTTCCTAAAACTTTTATCTGTTCAATTTCGGGTGAAAATCGCGGTAAGTGAATCAATCCATTGACGGATTCTGAAAAAACATACGCGATAGACGAAATAGAAGCGGTTTTTATAACTGTAAAAACGCTCCAACCCATCATGAACGCTAAAAACTTATTATAAATTTTTTTATAGTAAACATATTCACCACCTGTGCCTGCAAACATTCCAGCAATTTCAGCATTACTCAATGCACCGCATAGACTTATTACACCACCCAAAAACCAACACAACATCACGAGCGAAGGCGAATGTAAATCGGCTGACATGGGTGCTACTTTTTTGTAAACACCTGTCCCGAGAATAGAACTCAGTACTAATATTATCGCGGACGATAGAGAAAGCGTTGGTAAAAATTGACCTTGTTTTTTTTCAGACATAACACAGTGGCGAGTAGTGAGGTGTGAGTTACGAAAACTTTGATTGGCAAATGTAAGGAATCATTTGCAGATTACGTAAACTACTAAAGGGCACAGTTTGTGCCCTAACCAATAAGCATATACAAGTTTAATTCTTTTTGAACACGCGAATATAATCCACCGCCATACGTGCAGGAAATATTGTTGAACCATCGGGCGTGCCTGGCCAATTTCCGCCGACGGCTACGTTAAAAATTACGAAAAATGGATCATTGAAAGGATAAACATTTCCAATTGCAGTTTTATTTGTTTTTAGATAGGAAATATTATCAATCATAATTTCCATCGTGTCTTGCGACCACATTAAAGAATAGACATGAAAAAAGTCTGAGAGATCGCCAGTAGGCGCCGAATATACTGCTGTTTTGGACGTGCTGTTCGATGCGCCAATTAAACCATAATGCACAGTGGCGTGTAAATCTTTAGGCAAAGAGCCAATGGTTTCCATAATATCAATTTCGCCACAATTAGGCCAACCGTTGGTTGTTATATTTTTTCCGAGCATCCAAAGTGCGGGCCAAATACCTTTTCCTTTTGGAATTTTTGCGCGCATATCTACGCGACCAAACGCAAATTCTTTATTTCCTTGCGTTGTCATGCGCGCTGAAGTATAATTTTTACCGTTGTAACTTTCTTGGCGTGCTTCAATAATTAAATTACCATTCGAGATAAAGGCATTGGGATTTACATCTTTATCCGTGTAGTATTCCAATTCATTATTTCCCCAACCACTACCACCGGTTTCAAATTTCCAAATAGATCTATCAATCGCTGTTCCGTTAAATTCATCGTTCCAAAGTTTCGAATAACCGGTGTAGGTTTCAGGCGTTTGATAACCATCGAAAGTATCATCGTTCTGAATTGTCCCTAAGGCTGAAACATTTGCAAGTGTCGCATTAGTTGGGCTTGAAAGCAAAACATTAAAAAGTTTATCATCTTGTTTAATCGTATCTCCAATGACGGTAATTTCAATCACGCCTTGCGTTGTGTTGGCAGGAATTGTGAGTACACCACTTTTTGAAACGTAATCTTTACCACCGATAGCGGTATTATCTTTTGTCGCGAATTGCACAGTCACCTCTTTATCCGTGGCTTTACTCAAACTTACTTTAAAAGGAAAAATTGTTTTACTATTTCCTTCTAAAAGCGTTACATTCTCGATAGATAAAATTGGGAGCGTTACAACTGTAGGTGTAATCACATCTGCACTTTTGCAAAAAATAAAGGGCAAGAAGCAAAAAGCAAAACACATTTTTTTCATTTTTAGAAATTTAATTTATTAATTTGGTGCAAGATAAAGCTTATTTTCCGATTAAAAAAAATAAAAAAACTGTCGCTCACTCCAATGAGATTTTATGTTTAGCCTATCTTTATTTAAATCAAAATATATTATCAGTACTTTTTTTCAAAAAGAGATCTTAATTCTTTCATTCAACTTAAATTAGTGCCTTAATCTAAAAACACGACTTTTATGAAAAAATTTACTTTATTTTTTTTGATTGCTTTTTGTTTAACGCTTCATCTGAATGCCCAACGAAAACTCATTTATTGCGGTACAGTTATAGACGGTGTTTCAAAAACTGCAACCACTAATAAAACTATTATTGTCGAAAAAAATAAAATTATTGCCATCAATGAAGGATTCACGACCCCTAATGCTGACGACCAAATCATTGACTTAAAGAAAAAAACTGTTTTACCCGGTTTGATTGACATGCACGTGCATTTAGAAAGTGAAACAAGTAAGGATGCTCCTACAAAAAAAATTGGGCAAAACCCTGCGGATATTGCTTTCGAGGCGCAAAAAAATGCACTCACGACTTTAAGAGCAGGTTTTACAACCGTACGCGATTTAGGTGGAACAGGTGTAAACATCGCGTTGCGAAATGCTATAAACAGAGGAATAGTTGTGGGTCCGAGAATTTTCACTTCGGGTAAAACGATTGCAACAACGGGTGGACATGGCGATCCAACAAATGGTTGGAGAGAGGATATTTTATTTCCGCACAATTTTGCCGACGGTGTGGTTAATTCACCAGATGAAGCGCGACAAGCCGTGCGCCAGCGTTATAAAGATGGGACAGATTGGATTAAAATTACAGCAACAGGGGGCGTACTTTCTATCGCCAAAAATGGTAAAGCACCGCAATTTCAAAAAGATGAACTGGATGCACTCATGGCGACTGCTGCCGATTATAATTTTAAAGTGGCAGCGCATGCGCACGGTGCTGAAGGAATAAAACGCGCTTTGCGTGCAGGCGTAACAACCATTGAACACGGAACTTTTATGGACGATGAATGTATCGCTTTGTTCAAAGAAAAGGGTGCGTATTACGTTCCAACAATTATTGCCGGTAAATCTGTCGCGGATTCTGCCAAAATACCTGGCTATTATCATCCACTGGTAGTTCCAAAAGCTTTAGAGACGGGTCCAGTCATTCAAGCTACCTTTGCAAAAGCTTATAAAGCGGGCGTTAAAATTGCATTTGGCACCGATGCTGGTGTTTATAAACACGGACTTAATGCTAAAGAATTTCAATACATGACGGAAGCTGGAATGCCAGCAATGGAAGCAATTCAGAGCGCAACTATAGTAGCTGCAACTGTTTTGGATATGCAAACACAAATTGGAAGTATTGAAGTTGGTAAAATTGCTGACATCATTGCATCTGAAAATAATCCGCTCATTGAAATTGCTACTTTAATGAACGTAACATTTGTGATGAAAGAAGGTATCGTCTATAAATAAAATCAGAGGTTGGAATTTGTTACTTATTGAAATATTATCAGTCAAATAAAATGGAAAAAAATTGAATTTGCAAAATTAAATATTTACTAAATCCAATTTTTTTATTTTAAATCATTATGTTATCAACATTGGAATTGCTATGTTTGCAGCATAAACACACGCTATGAAAAGTATTTTACCACTACTCGTTTTTGCTTTATTTTTATGGATATTGGGTGGACAATGGATAATTCATACCAATTGTCCGTGTGGAATAGTTTCCTCTACAAGACCCAATCCGTTAAGCATTTCAGACGGATCTGCTTTTACAACTTCTTCAAACAGTAACTTATTGTTTAACAAATCGGGATATGAAGTCGTTAAACCCATTGATTCTTCGGTTCAGAAAAGTTTAGAAGCCACTGCCGCTTACCTCATTGCGCATCCAGAGCGTGAATTAAATATCATGGGTTTGTATTTAGCTTCAGAAAATAATTCTTCTCTGTTTAAAGATTTAGGTTTAGGAAGAGCAAATTATATCGAAACGCTTTTAAAAGATTTAAAAGTACCTGGATCGCAAATTAATACTTACAGTAGAACGGTTGAAAGTTTTAGCTACGATAGCACGCGCATCATTGGTGCAGCAGAATATAGCTTCACAGATGCAACAAAAGCGGATGATGCGCGATTTATAGCGATTGAAAAATATTTTAAAGCGCACCCGTTTGTATTATATTTCGGTAATAATAAAGATTCGTTGGCTTTAACAGAAACTCAGCGCGAAAAATTTTCAGATTTACAATATTATGTCGAGCAAAAAGCATCAGCCAAAATAAGTGTTGATGGACACACTGATGCGCAGGGAAGTCGCGATTTTAATTTGAAACTATCCAAAGAGCGTGCAGAGTTTGTTTTACGCGCGTTACAACACGGCGGCATCACTATTTCAAATGTTGATACGCGCGGTTTCGGACCAGATAAACCGATTGCTTCAAACCAAGATGACATAGGACGCAGTAAAAATCGGCGCGTGGTTGTCAGATTGGAATAATAGTTGTTCGTTAAAAGTTGATAGTTGTTCGTTGATAGTTGTTCGTTTACGAGTCTCCAAAACGAACAACTATCAACGAAAATAAAAACTTTTTAATCAAAACAAAAAAACTTTACATTATGCTTTGTACGCTTCTCCCTTGGATTTATGGTTTAGTTTCCGCTCTACTCGGCGGATTAATTGGTTGGTATCTTTTCAAAAATAGAAAATGG
>JAYVVO010000072.1:0-6312 GCA_043786955.1 Saprospiraceae bacterium | reverse complement strand
ATGATGCTTTGAAAAAATTATCTATTGCTTCCCCCGTTAATATTGTATCCCCACAGAAAATTGGTGAAATTCCATACGATTTTATCCGTAAACGTCTGAGTATTGCGATTAGCGGCAAGAACGAAAAATCGCTAGTGCCAAGTCTCCCGTCTGGCATATTGATTTGTAAAGGTGCATTTACCGAAATTATTGGAATTTGTACTCAAATTAGATTAGCCGATGGAACGGTACAGATGTTGACAACGTTTGTGCAAGATATTGAAAAACGTTTTGAAGAATTTGGAATAAATGGATTGCGCGCTATTGGTATTTGTTACAAAAATATTACATCGAATACAATTTCCAAGAATGATGAAATAGAAATGATTTTCGCAGGCTTTATTATTCTTAACGATCCTGTTAAATTAGGTATTGCAGAAACATTAGAGGCACTTAAAAAATTAAAAGTCGGCTTAAAAATTATTACAGGCGATAATAGAAATGTCGCAAAATCTATCGGATTAAGTATTGGTATTAAAAACCCTATTGTTTTAACGGGGCATGAACTTTTTGATACCAGCACTGAAGCACTTGAACAAGTGGCAAAGCGCACTCATATTTTTGCAGAAGTTGAACCGCAACAAAAGGAAAGGCTTATTATGGCGTTGAAAAAATCGTACACTGTGGCTTACATGGGCGACGGTATCAACGATGTTTCGGCAATTAATGCCGCCGATGTGGGTATTTCGGTTTCAAATGCCGTTGATGTGGCACGCGAAGCTGCTGACTTTGTGTTAATGGAAAAAGATTTAATGGTTTTAGTTGATGGCATAAAAGAAGGTAGAAAAACTTTTGCCAATACGTTAAAATACATTTTCATCAATACAGGCTCAACCTTTGGTAATATGTTTAGTGTTGCCATTGCGTCGTTCTTGCTACCGTTTTTGCCGATGCTGCCGAAACAGATTTTGTTATTGAATTTTATTACCAGTTTTCCTTTTTTATCTGTCGCCTCCGATAATGTTGACCAAGAACAATTGGATAGACCAGGTAAATGGGATCTCAATTTTATCAGAAAATTTATGATTGTATTTGGCATACACAGTTCTCTATTCGATGTCATAACATTTTTTACGCTTTTATATGTTTTAAAGGTAAAAGAATCCGCATTTCAAACGGGTTGGTTTATCGAATCCATTCTCACGGAATTATTTATTCTGTTTATTATTCGGACGCAAAAAAACTTTCTTACAAGTCAGCCCGGGAAGTATCTAATAATATTAAGCGTTGTAGGTGCGGTAGTTACGCTTGCTTTACCGTATGTGCCTTTTGCAAATCAAATCGGATTAGTGCCTTTGCCTTTTGTAAACATGTGTGCTATGCTCCTTATTGTACTGGCTTATGTTATCACTGGCGATATTTTAAAGGTTTGGTTTTTTAAGAAATATCGCAATATTTGACGGTTGACAGTTGACAGTCGTTTATCACGTATTTTTGTGTCAACTGTTAACTAACAACTGTCAACTAACAACCATCAGCTATTTATGTCACCATTCATTGTCACTATCACATTAAGTCCAAGTATTGATAAAAGCACCTCAGTACCAGCTTTGATTCCTGAAAAAAAATTAAAGTGTGCTACACCGAAATTAGAACCCGGTGGCGGCGGTATTAACGTAGCCAGAGCGATAAAAAAATTGGGCGGCGAGGCTACGGCTATATTTCCATCGGGTGGTTATGCGGGTCAGGTTTTGATTCACTTAATGGAAAAAGAGAATGTAGATTCAATAATTATTGAAACTGCCAACGAAACAAAAGAAAATATTGTAGTGCTTGACGATTCCACGAACAAGCAATACCGTTTCGGAATGCCAGGTATTGCTTTGAGTACCGATGAGATAAACAGATGTTTGAAAGCAGTAGAAAATATAAAAAAAATAGATTATCTTGTTGCCAGTGGTAGTTTACCAGAAGGTGTTCCGCCCAATATTTTTGCGCAATTAGCAAAAATAGCTAAAACAAAAAATACAAAATTTATTGTTGATACTTCTGGTGAAGCTTTAAAGTACGCATTCGATGAAGGAGTGTACTTGCTCAAACCCAATCTTTCAGAACTATGTTCGCTTGCAGGATTACAAAAAATAGATATTAGCGAGGTAGAATTAGTGGCAAAAAAACTTATTGGCAAAAATACTTGCGAAATAATTGTAGTTTCATTAGGTGCTGAAGGTGCAATATTGGTTACGAAAAATGAAACGTTCAGAGAGAAGACTCCTCAAGTAATGGTTAAAAGCACTGTTGGCGCGGGCGATAGTATGTTAGCAGGTGTTGTTTACAGTTTATCGCGCGGTTTAAGTTTAAAAGATGCGCTGCGATATGGGGTTGCTTGTGGTAGTGCAGCAACATTAAACCCTGGCACTGCACTTTGCAAAAAAGAAGATGTAGATAGATTAGTTTTGAGTTGGCAGTCGACAGTTGATAGTTGACAGAAAAACACGCGATAAACGACTGTCAACTGTTGACAGTCAACTAAACCAAGCCTTATTATGAAAAAAATTTCTGAACTTTTAGATATTTTGGGCAACGAAAAAGATTCATTGCTAAATCATGTGTGTGAAACCATACCACACAATCAGATTCATTTGCCTTCAAAAGAGCATATTGATAACTACTTTCTGCAAAGTAATAGAAACGCCCAAACACTACGAAGTTTATCTCAACTGTATAAAAATGGCAGACTTTCAGATACGGGTTATCTTTCTATTTTACCCGTTGATCAAGGTGTAGAACATACTGCTGGAAGTTCGTTTGCACCAAACCCTATCTATTTTGACCCTGAAAATATAATTAAATTAGCAATCGCAGCGCAGTGCAATGCAGTAGCATCAACCATGGCAGGTTTAGGGATGCTTTCTAGAAAATATGCGCATAAAATCCCTTTTATTGTAAAAATTAATCACAACGAATTGTTGACCTATCCGAACAAATTCGATCAAATAATGTTCGGTTCCGTGCGCGATGCTTGGAATTTAGGTGCTGTAGCAGTTGGCGCGACGGTTTATTTTGGTTCAGCCCAAAGTGATAGACAAATTATCGAAGTCGCAAAAGCTTTTGAAGAAGCACACAATTTAGGTATGGCAACTATTTTGTGGTGCTATACCAGAAATGATGCTTTTACAAAAGATGGTATTGATTATACCACCGCCGCAGACTTAACTGGACAAGCAAATTATTTAGGCGTATCGCTTCAAGCAGACATCATTAAACAAAAATTACCCACCAATAATGGTGCATTTTTGGCTTTAAAATTTTCAAAAACAAACCCTGCCATGTATAACAAACTGAGCAGCGAGCACCCTATTGATTTATGCCGTTATCAAGTCATTAATTGTTTTTCTGGGCGCATAAATTTAATCAATTCTGGTGGAGAATCGAAAGGAGCATCCGATTTAGCGGATGCCATAAAAACGGCAATCATTAATAAACGGGCTGGCGGAGCTGGTTTAATAATGGGAAGAAAAGCTTTCCAACGCCCTTTTAATGAAGGCGTTGAACTCATCGAATCGGTGCAAACGGTTTATTTATCGGAAAAAATTACTATTGCATAAGAAACTCGTTGATAGTTGCTAGTTGTTCGTTGTTAGTTGTTTAGTATACATAAATAAGCAACAAGCAACGACCAACTAGCAACGAATAACGAACAGCTATCAACTAAATATACTCTACGCTTTCAATTTTTAAATTATTGGCTAAACTATAAAGTCTTGGTATTCCTGTTGGAATATTGATTTTCTCAATTTCTTCTGGGCTTTTATTTTCTAAATACATCAATAAAGCGCGCAAACTATTTCCATGCGCCACAATCAAAATATTTTTGCCCGCTTTTAGTTTTGGTTCAATTTCCGATTTATAAAAAGGTATAGTTCTGTTAAAAGTATCTTCTAAACTTTCGCCATTGGGTGGGCGCGTTTCGTAACTTCTTCTCCAAATTTCTACTTGCGCGTCGCCATATTTTTGCGCCGTCTCTACTTTGTTTAATCCTTGCAAACTGCCGTACATTCTTTCGTCAAATGCAGCATTATACACAATTGGAATGTGCGTTTGTTGGATTTCTTCTAAAATTATTCTCAACGATTCTTGTGCACGCTTTAACATTGATGAATAAGCGTCATTAAACTGGTAGCCCACTAACTTTTTACCAGCCAATATAGCTTCTGTTTCACCTAAGTGGGTGAGTGGTACATCTACACTACCAGTAAACCTATTCTCTAAATTATATGTTGATTGTCCATGCCGTATAAAAATTAATGTTTCCATAATTTAGCTGATAGTTGTTCGTTTGACGATTACAAATATAAACTTAAAATGCCGCGTAAATACTTAAAGTGTAAATTATGCAAATCATACTTTTAATTTTGCAATGTTTATTTTTACGGAGCTGGCGGTGTAGAAATTAATCTTCCTTATTTATTTCTAAAAATCATGATTCTTCAATACTTCGCGCTCTACTTTTTTAAGTGAGTTAACAACCATTTGATACGAATGTAAAATTTGATTTTCAATAACCTCGTCGCTCAATTCGCGCTGACAAAAAATTGTGTTCCAATGTTTTTTATTTAGGTGAAAACCTGGAATGATATCAACATAGCGCTCTCGAAGTTCAATCGCTAATTCTGGATTGCATTTAACGGCAATAGTTGTTTCCAAACCATCTAAATTAGTGATGAGAAACATTTTGTTCATCACTTTGTATACAAGCGTCGTGTCACCAAAAGGCATTCCTTCTGTTACTACTTTCTGATTGAGGCAAATACGCCTGATGTGTTCTATATCCATAGTTAAATTGAGCTGTTAGCCTTGAGCTATTAGCTTTTAGCCTTGAGTGATAAGCAATCATCCTCGAATGGAAGCTCATAGCTCAAGGCTAAAAGCTCAAAGCTAAACAGGTTTTGCGCCCAGCACTGTAGTTAATTTAGAACCATCGGCAACACCCCAACCAGTACACGCATCCCAACCGATTCCAGCAGTGAAACCTTTTTTGGTTTTTGTTGTGATGTTATTGCCCACGGTGATGTCTCTAAATCCTGCGGTGTTGGCATAAATTATTGGATGAATAAATCCGACGTTTTTGCCACGCAACTGATTAATGAGTGCAATCAAACCTGCCATTAAAGGGGCGACTGCACTGGTGCCACCGAAAACATAATCGGCGCCATCCACGCGAATTTTATAACCCGAAGCGGGATCTGCATCGGCTGCAACATCGGGCACACCGCGACCTTTAAATTTTTTATTGAGCGAAAGCGGTACTTTAGCTTTGGCTTGATACGTTGGTAAAGCAAAAAAATCGCTCACACCGCCGCCGCCTGCCGATGTGGAACCTTCATTCCAAACGGCTTCTTGTGCAATACCACCCGTTGCATCTAAAGTTATTTTTGTTCCGCCGCAGGCTAAAGCATACGGACTGGAAGAAGGAAAATCTACGTGAACTTTTCCGTCAGTTGTTCCGTCGCTACTACCCGAATCACCCGACGCGCAAGTAACGGTTACGCCAACGGCGGCGGCTGCTTTGAAAGCATTATCGAACGCCGTCATTGATTGTGCCGTCCAATTGCTTTCTGGATTTCCCCAACTGATACTAATAACGGAAGGGGTATTCACTTTATCATTTACGGCTTGCGTGATAGCATCTAAAAAACCTTTGTCGGTATTTGGTGCATAATAAACGGCAATTTTTGCCTTTGGCGCAAGTGCTCCAACGACTTCAATATCAAGCATCACTTCGCCATCGGCTGAATTAGCAGAACCAGCGGGCGCATTCGTTGCACCATCAACACCAACGGCGATAACATTTGGCGTTGGAATATTGAGTGCTGTAAAATACGTATTTAAATCGGCGACAACATGACCGCCACCAAGTTCAATGATACCGATGCACTGCCCGGCACCAGTTGCTTTGGCTGGATAATTATATAGTTTAGCCAAATCGGTTGCATAAAAACTCGCCGATGCCGCAGGTGCTGCAGCGCGACTCTTAACTGCCCCAGAGGATTCGCCGAGGATTTGAAAATGTGTTTTCGCTTTTGGGCGATTATCCAGACCGAAAACACCTTCAACCAATGCGTGAATACTTTCATCAACACAGATATAACCTTCACGTGCGCGATACGTAACGCCTTTTTCTTTGTAGGTATGCAATTTAACGCCAAAAGCCTTTTGCATATTCGTAGCAGTGCCACGCACTGAAACCGAACGTGCATCAATCGAATTATGGCTTACGCTCAATCCGTTTGCTGCGGCATAATCTCTTACTTTTTGAAGGTTTTCTGGTGA
>JAYVVO010000071.1:0-6318 GCA_043786955.1 Saprospiraceae bacterium | reverse complement strand
GATAGAGCGATAACGTACACACCGATATCGAGTAGTGCTCCACCACCCATCGCTAAATTGTAATGTCGTGCTTGTGCTTCGAACGGAAAATACGCGCCAAAATCGGCTTTAACATAGAGCGGTTCGCCGAGCATTTTTAAAACAGTTGCCTGATGCACTGCCGTTCTGAACGCAGGTACAAAATAACTCCACATCGCTTCCATAAAAAAAACTTTGTTGCGCTGCGCAGCAGAAATCATTTTTCTAACTTCTTTTAAATTCAGTGCCAACGGTTTTTCGCACAAAACGGCAATTTTATATTTAAAGCATAGCAACGTGAGTTCAGCGTGCGTTTCGTTGGTTGTTGCAATATAAACTGCATCCAAACCACCTGCACTCAGCATTTTTTCATAGCTCGAATAATATTGCTGCGCGCCAAATTGTGCGGCAAATGCTTTAGCGTTACTTTCATTTCGCGAAGCAACAGCAACAAGTTCCGCGTTCGGCACTAATTTAAAATCGCTCGCAAATTTTTTTGCGATATGCCCCAAACCAATAATACCCCAACGAATAGTTTCCATAAAATAAAAATTTTAATGCCTTGATACTTCGCAAATATAATTCAATGGGTTGATTTTTTTTTGAATAGACGATTAATTGCGTTAAACTAATTAGACACCAAATCCTTTTTGAAAAAAATAAATTGAATTTATAAATTTGTTAAAATTTGTTCTTCTGACTTTCACAATCACCTCAAGTGTTGCTTTACCTATTGAATGAAGAGAGACAACTGAAAAATAAAGACTGTTTTCATATTCGATTGAGGAAATTGTTTTTATGGAATCTTTGACACTCAAGTGAAGCAAAACCTGCAATAACTTTAAGCTTTCACCCTTAGGGCTTTCTTATAAAAAAGAAATTAGGTTTAATTCTCGAAAAATTACTTTTTAATTTTTTATAAGAAAACCCTTCTTTCACCCTTTAGTTTTTGACTATAGATATAGAAATAATTAATCAAACTCTCAATTTAAATCTCCATGTTTTTTCTGGAACAGCTCTGAATAAAGATTACGCTGGAACTGCTTTCAAGTTGATGGACAAAATGTGGCAGACGATTAAGTCAGAAGGATTGAAGCATAGAGGTTTGAATATTTGGGTTTATGAACCCCCATGAAAAAATATTTGCAGGCGTTGAACTAGAAGAAATTTCTAAACACAAAACAGGCTTAGAGCAAAAAAGTATTGCTCTAAAAAAATACGCCTCCTTTAAACATATCGGTTCTTATAGCCTCACAAAACAAGTGGGACAAAATATGGCAACCGAATTAAAGAACAAAGGTTTTGAAACCGAATTGCCTTACATCGAAATTTATGGGCATTGGACAAACGATGAAACCAAATTGGAAACAGAACTTTTGATGTGTTTGAAATAGGTCAATCCATAAATTCGCTTTCGATTTCTTCAATACTTGGTAAACTTGATTTCAAATTATCAGGTAAAAATCAGCGATTTCTAATTTTGCAACAGCCTGTTACAAAATTGAATTTTCATCTTGAAATATGTATGAGTTTTTAGAGAATCATTTTGAACCTCAAGAATAAATGGCTCAATTTTACAAAAGTGATTGATTTTGCTTAAAGTTTAATTTTAATCGAAATGACTCCTATTAAATTAAATCACGGACCATCCGAAGTTTTAGAAGCAAAAAGAATTGCTGAAATAAAAGCACTTTCATACATTGAGCGATTGGAAAGAATGTTTGCTTTGATTGAATTGTCGTACAAGGTTAGAACGGCAAAAAAAAATAAATTAAAACAAAAATGAACCATCAGATAAAAAGGAAATGAAACCGTTACAAATTGTAACGGTTTGAAAATGCTGGCACATTCTCAAAAAATAAATGGGCTAAAGTTTATAAAAGTAATTAATTTTGCTTTAAAGCATTTTACATCATGAATTGGCAAGACTATATTGTTTCAGATAATCAAGTTTTACTTAGCAAACCAACCATTAAAGGTACAAGAATCTCTGTTGAACTCATTCTTGAGTTGTTATCATCAGGTTGGATAGAAAAACAGATTCTTGAATCATATTCTACTATTTCTGCTGAATCTTTGAGAGTTGTATTTAAACATTATGCTTTTTTAGAAGAAATTATTAAAACGGGGATTGAGATTAGTTGAAAAGTATAAACCTTTACCCCTGAAAATAAATTGCTTGAATATTGAAAATGAGTCTGTCAAAATTAATTTCTTGTAGGCATTGCGGGAATATTTCTAAAATGGAAATTATTGGTAGTGTTAATGACCAACACAATTTTTTTGATTCAGAATGTGGATTAGTAATAGATTATATAGAAATTTACAGTGTTCTTAAATGTCCTGCTTGTGAAAAAATAAACATAATCTCTTACGTGTGGCACGATGGTATTGAGAATGAAGACCAAATTAGTTACGATTTCCTATTTCCTTACAAATCGAATTACCCAATAGGGCTTCCAGAAAAAATATTAAAAGCCTACAAAGCTGCAGAAAAAGTTAAAACAATTGATGTCAATGCTTATGCTATATTAATGAGAAAGCTTCTTGAATTAGTTTGTATAGATAGAAAAGCAAATGGAACTTCGTTAGATAAAATGATTGCTGACCTCGCAATAAAAAATGAAATACCAGAGAAGCTTGTAAAAGTTGCAAATGGATTAAGACATTTTGGTAATATTGGAGCTCATGCTCGAGAGGGAGAGCTCTCTGAAAAAGAAATTCCTATTGTAGATGCACTTTGTACTGCGATTTTGGAATATGTTTAGAGTATACCTTATCTTGCTACAATTGCTGAGAACAAATTGAAATTAATAAAAACAAAATCGAAAGATTGACACTCCCTCACACTCTACTTTGCTGCAACTTATATTAAGCCGTTACAGCCTAACCCATTTCGCAAGGATTTAAAACTTCTTTGACACCAATATCAGTAAAATCTTTTGTGTTGCGAGTTATCACTCCACAGTCGTGCACAATAGCAGTGGCTGTAATTAAAGCATCACCTAATTTGAGTTTGCGAAAGTTTTTTCGAAGTTCAATTGTTTTTTCAGCGATGGCTTCATCAACAAAAAAAGTATGAGCGAGAGATAAAAAATCTCGAAGTTTTTGCATTTCATCAGCTTCGCCATTAAAACCTAAAACTTCAATTTTAATTATGATGGATGTGTAAAATCCTTGGTTAACTATGGCATCAATACCGAGAAGTGCAGTTTCAGGTAGTTTGTTTCCTATGTAATCAATAACGGTGTTCGTGTCTAAAATATATTTCTGTCCCATTCTTTACGTGCTTGTTCAGTATGTTGGTGTAAAAGTTCAACCGTTTTTTGGGAAATAGTTCCTCTGAAATCGGAAGGTTTTTTTTTCGACGATTCTAATTTTTTTAATTCTTCGTATCTTAATGTCAAGTTTTCCCACTCAAGAATATCAATGACA
The DNA here is from genome assembly GCA_043786955.1 of Saprospiraceae bacterium. Taxonomy (GTDB): domain Bacteria; phylum Bacteroidota; class Bacteroidia; order Chitinophagales; family Saprospiraceae; genus JAAFJT01. Next base: position 2,865 of record JAYVVO010000071.1, on the reverse strand, counting down.
ACCGCGGTGCGTTTGCCGTCTGAATCGAAAAGATATTGTAAATCCATTTTGAAAACGTTGATAACGGTTTTGACTGAAATGCCAAACGCTTACAAATTTATGACTAAATTTTGATTCCGCAATCTTTTTACCTAAAATCAAGTTTGAAAATTTAAATAGGCAGACAAATTTTTTATTTTGTAAAACGACTCGTAATTTACACCCTCAAACTATTCTAAACATGGATACAATAACACATCGCCGCGCGTGCAATTTATGCGAAGCCATTTGCGGATTAGTCATCGAAACGCAAGGCAATACGGTGGTTTCTATTCGCGGCGACAAAAACGATCCGTTGAGTAAAGGTTATTTGTGTCCGAAAGCGTTTGCGCTGAAAGATATTTATGAAGACCCTGACCGTTTGCGTGCACCGATGAAACGCGTAGGCGATGTGTGGCGAAAGATTTCGTGGGAACAAGCATACTCAGAAATTGGCGAAAAATTTAATGCTATTCGCGCTGAATATGGTAACGATGCGCTTGGCATTTATCACGGTAATCCTTCGGTGCATAATGTTGGAACTATTCTTAATTCGGGTACATTAGTGCGCGCGCTGAAAACAAAAAATTCTTTTTCTGCCACTTCAGTGGATCAATTGCCGCATCATTTTGTGGGTTGGCTCATGCTTGGTCATCCTTTTTTATTACCTGTCCCCGATATTTTGCGCACACAATATATGCTCATTTTAGGCGGCAATCCATTAGCATCGAACGGTTCGATGATGACAGCACCGAACGTTTCAGAGCATCTCGATAATATTAAAAAACGCGGCGGCAAAGTGGTTGTCGTTGATCCGCGCAAAACGGAAACAGCAGAACGCGCATCGGAACATATTTTCGTGAAACCAGGGACAGATGTTTTCTTTTTGCTTGGCATTGTTCATACGCTTTTCAAAGAAAATTTAGTTCGTTTCGGCAAATTAGAATCTTTCACCGAAGGTTTAAAAACTTTAGAAAACGCCGTGCAAACTTACTCCCCCGAATTTGTCGCACGGACAACGGGCATCGAAGCAGAAACTATTATGCGCATTGCACGCGAGTTTGCCAATTCAGAATCGGCAGTATGTTATGGTAGAATGGGTGTGTCGGTGCAAAAATTTGGTGGCGTGTGTCAGTGGTTAGTTTGGGCAATAAATATTCTGACGGGTAATTTCGATTCGGTGGGCGGTGCGATGTTTCCGACGCCTGCTTTCGATATTTTGGCGAATGCTAAACCTAAAAATATTTTCAAACGTTGGCACAGTCGTGTTCGTGGATTACCAGAATTTATGGGTGAACTTCCAGTTTCTGTCATGGCAGAAGAAATGCTGACACCCGGCGAAGGTAAAATTCGCGCGTTCATTACCAATTGTGGTAATCCTGTTCTTTCCACGCCGAACGGTACGCAACTCGAAAAAGGTTTGGAAAGTTTAGACGTGATGGTGAGCATTGACATTTATTTGAACGAAACCTCCCGACACGCACACTATATTTTACCACCTGTAACGGGTTTACAAGTTTCTAATTACGATATAAATTTCAACGCACTTTCTGTCTATAATACGGCTAAGTATTCGCCTGTTCTTTTTGAAAAATCTGACGATGAACGATACGATTGGGAAATTATGCAAACATTGGCGCACGTAATTTCAGATGCAGGCGGGGTAGAGACGTTGCATGCCACGTCTCTACAAAAACCAGAAATTACGATTGATTATATGTTGCAAAACGGACCGTACGGTGTAAAGACGTTGCATGCAACATCTCTATCGTTGCAAAAATTAAAAGATTCGCCTGAAGGTATTGATCTTGGTTATTTACAACCGCAATTACCCGAACGCATTATTCACCTCGATAAAAAAATTCAACTTGCCCCTGAAATTTTAGTGAACGATATGTCCCGCGTGGCGCGCGAAGCATTGCGACTACTGGAAAATGCGCCATCATCCAACGCCTTCACGCTTATAGGTCGTCGTAGTTTGCGCTCTAATAATTCTTGGATGCACAATTCCGAAAAATTGATGAAAGGTAAAAATCGTTGTACAGCGTTGATGAATGAAACCGATGCAAACGCGCTTGGTTTGCAGAACAACGAAATAGTACGCGTTCAATCGCGCGTCGGTTCCGTCGAAATTCCTGTCGAAATTACGAACGATATGTTGCGTGGCGTCATTAGTATTCCGCACGGATTCGGTCATACGCGCGCCAACACAAATTGGAAAGTAGCGCAACAACACGCGGGTGTCAGTGTCAACGACCTAACAGATGAAACCGTAATTGATGAATTAACGGGTAATGCCGCGTTTAGTAATGTTTTGGTGCGCGTTGAAAAGGTGAACTAAAATATTTTGCTCTTTAGATGGAATTGTATTAATTCTGTATTTTTAAAGAAACTTAGTAAATTTTAAAATAAATATCAAATGAGTACTTCTAATATTAAACTCGAACTTTTTCGTCAGATTGATAAATTGCCCTAAAGTAGGCTTGTTGAATTTAAAGAACTTGTTCAGCGTTTTTTAAAAAAATACAACTCTCAAATAAATTTAACTGAAACAGACATAACTGTATCTGAAATTCAGACCCTGATTGCCAACAGTCAAGCGTTTGATTTTTTAAATAACGAAGCTGAAGATATTTATTCTGACAGCGATTTGAAATTAACATACTAACAACTCTCCCGTTAAGGATTTTACGATTAGCAACAAAACAACTAAAAACGCGTTTTCAAAAAGTGTTATTCGTCAAGTATTATTTATCAAATAATATTCTTCAGAAAAAAAATTCTTTAAGCGATACCCATGCGTCTATTATTTACAATTATCACTGTCTGTTTATTAAATTTAGTTTT
>JAYVVO010000070.1:0-16666 GCA_043786955.1 Saprospiraceae bacterium | reverse complement strand
TTTAACTAACTTTGCGCCGCAAAATATAAAAATAGTATGGCATTAAAATGCGGAATTGTTGGTTTACCCAACGTCGGAAAATCAACTTTGTTCAATGTGCTCACGTCTGCGAAGGCTTTAGCGGCGAATTATCCCTTCGCAACAAAAGAACCGAACATCGGAATGATTACAGTTCCCGATCCACGGTTAGACAAATTGGCAGAAATTGTTACGCCGCAACGTATTTTACCAACTACGGTTGAGATTGTGGATATTGCAGGATTAATAAAAGGTGCGAGCAAAGGGGAAGGTTTAGGCAATCAGTTTTTGGCAAATATTCGCGAAGTGGACGCGCTTGTACACGTGGTGCGCTGTTTTGAAGACGATAATATTGTTCACGTCGAAAACTCGGTTGATCCGATTCGAGATAAAACGATTATTGACAACGAACTTTTGTTAAAAGATTTAGAGACGGCTGAAAAACGCGTTAATACGTACAGAAAAAATACAAAGGGCGGTGATAAAAATGCAGCGTCGCAATTGTTAGTAGCCGAGCGAATTTATAATTTTATGTTTGAGGGTAATCCCGCACGAAAATTTATAGTTGACGGCATTGATGAAAAAGAAATTTTGGACGAAATGATGCTCCTCACTGCAAAACCTGTTTTGTATGTTTGCAATGTGGATGAAGCTTCAGCGCATTCAGGTAATAAATTTAGCGATGCTTTGAAAAAAGAAGTGGCAAATGAAAAAGCAGAAGTTCTATTGATTTGCGCGCAAATTGAATCAGAAATAGCGGAATTAGAAACGCGCGAAGAACGCTTAGAATATTTAGAAACTATTGGATTGAGTGAGCCTGGCATTGACCAAGTTATTCGCGCGTGTTATAAACTTTTGGATTTATACACTTACTTCACAGCGGGTGTAAAAGAGGTGCGCGCTTGGACAATCGAACGCGGTTGGGCAGCACCAAAAGCAGCGAGCGTGATTCACTCCGATTTTGAACGCGGATTTATTCGCGCCGAAGTGATTGGTTACGATGATTACGTTACACTTCGCGGCGAAAAAGCTGCGCGCGACAACGGCAAACTTCGACTGGAAGGCAAAGAATACATCGTTAAGGATGGCGACGTGATGCACTTCTTGTTTAATGTTTAGTTTTAAAAACCTCGCAAGTTTATTAAAACTTGCGAGGTTTAAAAAACTTGCGAGGTTTAGATATTTTGAATTAATTTTGTAAACGATTGGTCACGTAGTTCAACGGATAGAATAAGGGTTTCCGAAGCCCTTGATAAAGGTTCGATTCCTTTCGCGACCACCATTTTAGTTGACAGTTGTCAGTTGACTGTTTGTGGCACAATCAACGACTGTCAACTAACAACTGTCAACTATCAACTAAACTTGGTTCCGTAGTTCAATGGATAGAATAGAAGTTTCCTAAACTTTAGATACGAGTTCGATCCTCGTCGGGACTACACATGCTATGTATTTTAAACGTTTGCAAAAAATTAGCACCACCATATTAAAAGCTAAAACTTTGTGTGATGCCGAAGCAAACATTCAAATTATTATTCCAGCTCGGTGCAAATAAATTTGTGCCACCTACCGAAAAATAAATATTGGTTGGCAGATGTTTAAAAAAGTTAAACATATAGCCAGTTTGCACACCATAGTACACAGCATTCCTGTTACCATCTCTAACCTCAATGCTTCCATTTAATTGAGGAAGAGCACTTCTGTAACTATTAAATACAAACCCACTTTTTAAACCAACGTAAAAACCATCGAAAGCAGATTTTGTAAAATAATTTATGCCAACAATCGGTCTATACATTGTGATATTTGAATAGGTAGACGCATATTCAACATTGTACCTGTAACTCAAACGTCGCTTCTAAAGCTAAATGCTTACTCACGGCTCTTCGGTATTCAATATTGTACGTTAACGAACGTAAAAATCGTTCGGTAAGCGTTGGTATATTTTGACACCCAAACCAATTAAATTTTTTGTCTCCACGTCGCTCTGCGCAGTAGAAGAAAAAGCAGAAATTGTTAGAAATGTTACAATAAATAAACTGAATTTGAAATGTCTCATTTTGTAAAATTTAGAAGATGAATGAAAAAAATACACTTTGAATTAGGAAAGATTTGATTTTAAATGGTTTTTTACCAAAACGTTTGGCGATTACATAACGTGGCTTGCTACCTCATATTAAATCATAGGCAGTGGCTTGTTTAAGTTCTAGCTTACTTCTAAAAACGAGCCTTGAATGTTTTAATTTTTGTACTTTAACTCATACTAATTCGTAATATAGTAGCAAGCAAAGGTAATATATTCATTCCGCAACATCGTGTCAGAGACACGAAAATAGTACATTCAAATCTCGTTTTTTAGCAGCTTCGCAGCTAAGAACTAAAACTTGAACGAGCAGTCAGAAATAATTGACTTTGAGGAACTTTGGGAGATGGTGATTGAAGAGGAGGATGAAACAAATATCCCGTCCTTAACTCAATAGGGACGGGATATTTGGTAAACACCTGCGTAGTTAAATTAAAATTTAAACCCTAAAGTTGCCATGACATACGCCGAGGTGGTTTTAACATCTACGTTAGGTTGACGCGCAACTTCACCTGCGGTGTAAGGTTGGAAAACAAAATTGGTGCTTTCCGAACGATAGGCTACGTCAAAATACGTGTGTTGTCCGCGCAAACCGATACCCAATGAATAATTGGTGCGCGTGGTATTATCGTTCACTAAAGGCGAACTTCTGGCGCTGATACCTGCGCGCAAACGCAAAATATCTATCACGCCTTCAGCACCGACGTTTAAATTATATGCTGTTTTGTATGTTGCTTGCACGTCGCTATTGACGCTTGTTTCGTAAGTTTTTATATCAGCTTTGCGCGATTGACCGATAGAATCGGGCGTAGCAAAACTAACAGTAGCTGATGAATAATTTACCATTTCTAAATCGGCAGAAATAAAACCTAATTTACCGACCACATACGATGCACTGACGATTCCTTTCCATGGTGTGAAAACTTTATAACCCGATGTGCCATCAGGGGAAGAATACGCCGTATTTTGTGGATTTCCTGCAACACCTTTAACGGTGTAATTGTAAGTGAAATCAGAATTGTGTGCCTCATTGAGCCAATAGATAGTTGGCGTATGCACTGCTAAACCGATACGAAAATCGGGCGTAAGTTTATAAATGGCGCCGAGTTTTAAATTCAAACCTGTTCCCGTTGTTGTTACGTAGTCGTTGTAAGTTAGGTTATCGAAATAATCTACTGTGCCTAAACCATTATTTTCTGTATAATAACTATTGCGGGCGTAATTTAAAAAATCTACGCCGAGCGTTGCGCCGAGCGAAAGTTTTTCTTTATAGTTTGCACCGTAAGAAATGACCATTTCACCAATGCCACCACTTTGTTTTAAAGTTTGAATTTTATTGATAGCACCCGTCGGATTTTTATTGAAATCGCTATACACTATTTTAGAGCCATTCGCGGTTGTATCGAAAAGCGCGCCTGCATCATACGCTAAATTATTTCCGAAATTATCAAAAATACCCGCTTGTGCATCATTTCTAAAAAGTGTTACGAGTGAGCCAGGCGATGAACCAGTGTAATAAATCGTTCTGTTAAAATCGGCGAGGCGATTAAAGCCAATACCAAAATTTGAAGTTTTCCAATCTTCGTTCACGCCACTGTTCGCAAACACCAAACCAATGTTGTTAAACGTAAATTTATTATCAGTCTCGGAAGTCGTAGTGTTGTTCGCTCCGCGCAAACCCGCTGTTGCCGAATTTCCGAAATAACCCATTGAAATATTAAAATCGCTGACGCGATAAGTTGCAATACCTGCTGGGTTGATACTGAGCGCGGAAAAATCGCCGCCGAGCGATCCAATCGCATTACTTATACCCATTGTGCGCGCGGTTGCTGCTGGATTATTGTAGGATGCGCGAAATACATCGGTTGCAGTTTGTGCTTTCAAAAAACTGATTCCAGTAAAAAAGGCAATAAGATTGAATGCAATGAATTTCTTCATAGAATGAGATTATTAAAAATGAATGGATTTTTTTTGAAGAGAATGTAATGAGGTTATTTATGAACTTATTTTAACTTTCTGTTTTCAGACGAGAACGAGTTATTTTTGAATCCGACGATTTGATTTGTAAGTTCGTAGAGCAGCTACGGACGAAATGAATCAAAGCAGTATGATTTAAAAATAGCCGTTTACAGCCAAAAGAAATAAGTTTAAACAAGTCTATGATTTAAATTTTTATTTGGAAGCGTTAAACTTACTAATTTATCCTTTTATTTAAGAATGGTGAGTTGAATTAATCAGGACTCACCATTCTTTCAATTTCAATTTTTAGTGTCTTCCGCCACTTCTTCCACCACCGCTACTACTGTTTGTACTTCCACCACCAGAACTTGGTGCAGAAAAACTGCGCTGCGCTGGTGCAGGTGCAGAAAAACTGCGTTGAACTGGTGCAGAATATTGTTGTTGCGAAGGTGTAGAGTAACGCTGTTGCTGTTGCTGTTGCGCTGGAGCAGAATATTGTTGTTGCGAAGGTGTAGAGTAACTACGCGATGGACGATCGTTAGCAGGAGCAGATATTGCTGAACTATTACTATTATATTGCTGCTTGTTGAAACGCGAAGCATTTGTGGCGTTCGAAGCATCATTGCTAAAACCATTACCACGTGTTGAAGTCGCATTCACTGGGTTTGTTCCGCCATTTGAAAAACCTGATACAGTTGAACCTGATCCACCTGTCGGCGTTCCACTAAAACCTCTATTTATAACTTGGTTGCTATTTCTACCACCAAAACCTGTCGGCGTAGTTGGCTCGTTCACTGCGCGATTAGTGCGAACGCCATACACTGTTCCTTTCGGATTAGAATATTGCGAAGCATAACCTCTTTCATAACCGTTTGAATAAGGGTAATAATAGTTGCTGCCATAAAAAGAATTGTAATACGGTGAACCACCAAATCCACCATAGAACGGACTGCCAAAACCATACGAATATCCAAATGGTGAGCAATAGCTGCTATAACCAAAAGAAGAATAACCATAAGAGGCGTAACCATAATTAAAACGACTATAGAACGGGTCGTACAAGAATGGTGTGCGGAACGACCACAAACTCCAAAAAGGATTTCCGAAGCTCACTGATACACGCGGTGAGAAATAGCTATTGTAGTAGTATGGATCGTAGTTATAATTATCTACGTAAGCATTATCGTAGTAGTTAAATCCAGAAACAGGACGCGCAAAACGGTGAACGCGTTGTGCGTATTGGTAATCGTCTTGGTCATCACTATATTCGTAATAGTCTTGATAACCACCGTTTGCAGGTGCATTATTGTAATTCTGATTGCGATTATCCTGTTGTTGTTGTGGCGCAGAATTACTATACTGATTCTGTTGTTGCGGTGCAGAATAGGTTTCTTTTTGCTGAGAAGAGGCGCTAGGTGTATAATAAATGTCATCTTGCGCGTTAGCTGCAAAGGCAGAAATGAAGATTAAAAATGCGAGAGAAAATATTGAGCGTAGCATAACTTAAATTTTTTCAATTTTAAAAACTTGTTTGGTACTTTTCTGAACATAAAAATAATAGAACTTCTACTTATGATTCGTTAAAACTTACATAAAATTGCGATGAGAAGTGTTAAATATTTATTTTTCGCAATTTTACCTACATTTTTAATATAAAATCAACAAAAAATACTTCCGAAATACAATTATTTTGACTTAAGGCAATGCCAAATGTAACTTCCCTTAAATAAATTTTAACGTATGGCGTGATTAAAAGACTTTTATTAGTAGTCCTTATCAAACACAAACCTCAAAGTATTAGTTTTGCCGAAAATTAAATATGTCGCAAAAACAACGCGCTTTATTAGAATTGCACTGTGCTGTTTTGCTTTGGGGATTCACCGCAATACTCGGAGAAAAAATTCAGTTGACGGCATTTATTTTAGTTTGGTGGCGATTAGCGATTACATGCGGCGTAATTGCTGCTTTTGTGAATGTTCGTAAAACTATAAGTGCGCTTCCTAAAGAATTAACTAAAAAATATTTGCTCGTCGGCTGCATAGTCACTTGTCATTGGTTATTTTTTTATGCCGCTATAAAACTTTCAAACGCCTCCGTGGCGCTGATTTGTTTATCGAGCACATCATTCATGTCAGCGATTGCAGAGCCATTAATGACGGGCAAAAAAATAAAATTGTACGAACTTTCACTCGGCTTAATCATTATTCCTGCCATGATGTTTATTGCAGGAACACTACCCTCTTCCATGAATCTTGGAATTATTGTTGGCTTAATTTCAGCAGTGTTGGTTGTTTTGTTTTCAATTCTGAATAAAAAACTCGTTACTCAAGCCGATGCGATGACGATTACTTTTTTAGAACTCGGCGGCGGACTCATCATGCTCACCGTTTTAATGCCCTTTTATTTTTGGTTCGATACATCCGCTGTTTTTTTACCACCCACTTACTACGATTGGATTTATCTCATTTTACTTTCGGTGCTTTGCACCAATGTTGCATATTGGCTCGGCGTGCGCGCCTTGCGACACCTTTCAGCTTTTGCAACCGCCCTCACTGTTAATTTAGAACCGTTATACGGTATCGCATTGGCTGTCATTTTATTGAAAGAAAATAAACAATTACCGCCTTCTTTCTATTATGGTGGTTTTATAATAGTCTTTGCCGTACTTTTGTATCCGTTTTTGCGAGGCAAATTCGAAAATTAGTTGATAGTTATTAGTTGATAGATGGTCGTTTACGGGCAATCTACAACTATCAACTATCGACTATCAACCATCAACTATGTTTATAGAACTCTTAAAAGCAAAAATTCACCGAGTACGCGTAACGGAGGCGAATTTGAATTACGTGGGAAGTATAACGATTGACACTGTACTCATGGAAGCGGCAGGTATTTTGCCCAACGAAAAAGTATTAGTCGTAAACATTAATACGGGCGATAGGTTTGAAACGTATGCCATTCGAGGCGAGCGTTCATCCGGAATTATCTGTTTAAATGGCGCGGCAGCGCGCTTAGTGCAACCCGACGATATGGTTATTATTATGTGCTTCGCTTGGTTTAAACCCGAAGAAGCCGAAAACCATAAACCTAAAGTTGTTTTTTGCGATGTACAAAATAGAATGATTAGTGGTTAATTACAAAGTAAATTAAGTTTATTTAACTACGATTCAAACCTAACAGGTTTTTCAAACCTGTTAGGTTATTGACACTTAACCTGTTAGGTTTTAAAAACCTAACAGGTTAAAATTGTAAAAAATTAGACTTATTTAATTTACAATGTACTGTTAATAATGATAACCGAAAAAGTAAAAGACATTTTAGACGCACACGCCGCCAAGTACGAAAGTCTTGAATTTATTGAGAACGATCCTATTTTGATTCCGCATGAATATTTTTTGTTACAAGATATTGAAATTACAGCATTTTGGACGAGTATGTTGGCGTGGGGTCAACGCAAAACAATTATCAACAGCGCGCGAACACTTTTTAATTTAATGGATAACGAACCGTATAAATTTATTACGCAGCACAGCGAACACGAGCGCGCACGATTTGAACGTTTTGTACATCGCACGTTCCAAGCAACGGATGCGCTTTATTTTTTAGAATTTTTTCAGACATACTACGCACAACATAATTCTTTAGAAGATGCTTTCATTGGTGGCATTAAAAGCGATGATTCACACACTGAAAATGCACTTTTACATTTTCATAAAACTTTTTTCGATTCCGAATTGGCTCCACAGCGCACGCGCAAGCACGTTTCAACACCTCCAAAAAGCACTTGCAAACGGCTCAATATGTTTTTACGCTGGATGGTGCGAGATGCAAAACGCGGCGTTGATTTCGGATTATGGAAAAGCATCGGAACGCATCAATTGCTTATTCCGCTCGATGTACACGTTGAGCGCACTGCACGCGAATTAGGATTACTTTCAACACCGCAACGTAATTGGAAATCTGTTTTAGAATTGACGGAAAATTTGCGTAAACTCGATCCCATTGATCCCGTTAAGTACGATTTCGCACTGTTCGGTTTGAGTATTAATAGAGATGTTGTGAATTAAAACACTAAAAATTTAATTAATTTTTCTCTTATATTTACTCTCCATTAACTTTGCCAACAAAATTGATAGAAATAAAAATTCCTCACAACTAATATGACTGTTTCTGAAGGTAAAATAATTTGGCAAAGTCCATCAAATATTGCGTTGGTAAAATATTGGGGAAAAAAACCTGTGCAGTTACCGCAAAATCCGAGTGTCAGTTTCACACTCAATAATGCCGTGACGACAATGCAATGGAAATATAAACTCAAAAAAAATCCCACTGACAATATTGAACTCGATTTTACTTTTTCCGATGCACCTGAAACATCCGAAAAATTTAAAACTAAAATTCAAAAATTTTTAGAAAGCGTCTTACCGGATTTTCCATTTTTAAATAGATATGCTATTTCCATTCAGTCGAGCAATACTTTTCCACATTCGTCAGGAATTGCGTCGTCGGCTTCAAGCATGAGTGCGCTTTCGTTGTGTTTGTGCAGCATGGAAAATCATTTGTTAAAAACACCTGACCACACCACGGAAAAATTTATGCGTCGCGCTTCTCACTTTGCGCGATTAGCTTCGGGTAGTGCCTGTCGTTCTATGTTCAGCGAAATGGGATTTTGGGGACGCGACAAAAATGTAAAAGTCAGTTCAAATAATTATGCCATTGGTTTCGGTGCGCACATTGCACCCATTTTCAAGACATTTCGCGATGCCATCTTAATTGTCAGCACTGCGGAAAAAAAAGTTTCAAGTCGTGCAGGTCATGCACTTTTAGAAGGAAATATTTTTGCACCAGCGCGCTATAAACAAGCGCGTGCAAATATGAAAATTTTGATAGAAGCCCTCGCAACAGGTGACGTAAAAACGTTTGGTAGAATTTGTGAAGATGAAGCGATGACGCTCCACGCTTTAATGATGACGAGTTCGCCGACTTTTACGTTGTTGCATCCAAATACTTTACACATTATTGAAGCCGTAAAAAATTGGCGCAACGATTCCACCGTTCCTATCTATTTTACGATTGATGCTGGACCAAACGTACATTTATTATATCCTGAAGCTTATGAAACGCGCGTGCATTTGTTTATTGAAAAACATTTAAAACAATTCTGCGAAAACGGATTGGTGATCTATGATAAAGTTGGACAAGGCGCTGTTTTGGTTAGCGATGAGTGAATCAATCATTTATTCCGTAGCTAATTGTCAGATAATAGAACGCTCCGATGCTCGGTCCAGCCAAATAATTATAGTAATAGTTATTTAGAATATTTGTACCACCTAATTTTAATCGCGAATGATATTTAGGAATCGAGTAAGTGACCTGCGCATCTATTGTATTAAACGCAGGGACATTTCCTGTTGCGAGCGATGACTGCCACAAATAAGTATCTTGCCATTTAAAATTTACGTTAAAACCCACGTTCTTAAATACATTTCTATTCTCAAAAGAAACATTCGTAATCCATTGTGGAGTATTAAACGATTCTTCCAAACCGTCGCCAAAATCTTTTCTATCCAATTTAGCATACGACACGTTTCCACCTAAAATAAATTGATTGGGCAGTGCATATTTCAAACCAAAACTACTGCCATAGTTGTAAACAGTTGTTTTAGAATTTGTCCATAGGCGATAGCGGTCGTAATATTTTTTGTCGCTGTAATAAATACCGAACGAATCTGGATTTGAGCCACGCGCAATATTGACATTCACTTGAGAGATAAAACCATCATAAGTAGAATAATAAAAATCAAAATCGAGTTGCAACCTATTATTTAATTGTACTGATTTATATCCGACTTCAAAACTATTGACGTGTTCGGGAACTAAATAAGTGTAATCGTTTTTCTGAATAAGCCCAACATTTTTTTGTATTGCAGCAGCCGTTGTTAAACCATTTTTATTGACATCGTTATTAATAGCAATTTGAAATGCACTCGTAGAAGCATCAAAGTAAGAATTTTCAAAAATGCCACTCGAAACAATCGGTAAACCACCAACGCGTTTTACGCCGCCACTATTAATATTTGTAAATGCTTCAAATAAACTTGGAAAGCGATAACCGCTTTGAAATGAAACCCTAAAATTATTTAACTCTGTTGGCGAATAGACGGCTGAAAAACGTGGATTAAATTTTGTGTCGAAGTAATCATTTTTATCAACGCGCAGCGTGGCACTCAATTTTAATTTTTCATCAAAAATACTTTTTGATACTTGCACGAATCCACTCGTTTTACCATAATTTAAATTTTTACCAAATTCGATAGGATTGATAAAATAATTACCATCGGGAATGACGACGTAATTTCGATAATCGAATCCCGTTAAAATATTCACGCCCGTATTTTCATGAAAAGTTGAAAGCAATTCTTTGGTTAAATCAATTTGTCCTTCTGCATCATACATATAGGTTTCAACGCGCAAAGCTGCACCAATATCCCAGTTGTTAATATCGCCTAAGGTTGTAATTAAATTATTAAACGCATCTGTGTGCGGTACAGGTCTGCCACTATCTGCAAATTGTCGTGCGGCTGTTAAAGCATCAATAAGTGTTGAACCAGATTTGGTAAAAGAATTAAACTGCGTTGTGAAATCTTTATACCAATTATCGTCCGACTTAAAACTTTTATCAATGTTCTCAGCCATTGAGCGAATGTTATACGATTTCCCCGTATTTTCGTGTGTCATGTATGCGCGCACTTGAATGGAAGGCGACTTAAACGTCAATCCATTTTGAAACAGTGTGTAGTCTTGTAACCTAAAACGATTTGTTCTTTGATAAACATTATCGAGCGTACTGTATTTAGCAAAATAAGTTATCTCCGTATTTTTAGTTGGTCTGAAATGCAATACACCGTCAATTTTCCAATTTTTTAGCGCATAATCTGTAACCTCTTGCTCTGTATATCCTGTTCGAGCAACAACAATTTTTTTGCTATTTAAAGTTAAAGTTCGGCGATTTGTTGATTCATTCCCGTAAGAATTTACGCCATCGAAAGCAGGATTTTGTTTGCCACCATCAATTCCGACAGAAGAATTTGCGGTTGGATTTAAGTCAATTTCAGTATCAGCAATCCAATCGTAACCTGTTTGATAGGCTGTATTAATTTTAAAAGCCCACGAATCGTTTATTTTTTTAGCAAGGCGAAATGAAGTCTCTGAGAAAATTTTAGCTGAAATATTTAGATCGTTTATATGGTTGACGCCAGTTTTTTGTTGAAAACTTATTCCTTCCGATTCAAAAGGATTCAGTGTAATTAAGTTTGCTAAACCATTCAAAGCATTCATCCCATACAACGCCGCCGCAACACCTGGAATAACTTCAACTTGTCGAATATCTAAATCGGTAGGCGCTAATGCACTCGCAATTGGTGCGCCAATATGTGGCGCTTGGTTATCAATTCCATCAACCAATTGAACAAAACGCACATTGGTTGGATTTGTAAATCCGCGCGCGTTAAAAACTTTAAACCCTAAACTTGGCGTAATAACTTGTACGCCTTGTAAGTTTTCTAAAGCATCGAAATAAGAGGAAGCAGCACTGTTAAAAGCCGTTCGCCGATCTAAAATTTCAATACTCACTGGTGATTTAAGGGCGCGTTCTGATAAACGAGACGCAGTAACGACAATTTCTTGTAAATCTTTTTTAATGATAGAGTCTTGAGCCAAGTTTTGAAGAGAAATATTTTGTCCAAAAATATTTAAGTTGATAAAGAAAGAAAGTACAAGGAGTAAATTTTTTTTCATAAATTTGGAATGATATTTTTAGAGGTATCGTTATTTTCACAAAGATATAACGATTTATAAAACACACAATTCCTTTAATTTTTTTTTGAAAATTTAAATCCCTTTCGTTACAAATTTTCAGAATGGAGTAATTTTTTTAACTCTTCTGCTAAATATTGATCGAAATTTTTTTGCGCTTCTTTAAAAATATTTATCAAAAATTTAGCTTCATCGGTAATGGTTGCACCACCGCCTTCTTTTCCGCCCGTTCTGGTTATAATTAAAGGTTTAATGGTTTGACTATTCATTGAGTTAACTAACTCCCAAGCTTTTTTGTAAGACATAAGCATCAATTTTGCAGCTTGGTTGATTGAACCTGTTTCTTGAATTTTTTCTAAGAGTTCAACTCTGCCAGGTCCCATCAGTTTATCATTTTTGCCAAACAGCCAGAGCTTGCCAACAAAAAAAATATCATCGGGATTGATAAGAATATTTTTCAATTTCATAAATGAATGTGTTTAAGTTTGATTGAATAAGAAACGTAATTTTTTCCAAATTTAAGTTTTATGTTACTTACTTTGCGAAGTATTTTTCATTTGTTTATTATGACACACAATTTAGTAGAAGAAGCGCACAAACAAGTTTTAGGTTTAAAACTACCAACTGATCCGCGTTGGGTAGATTTGGCGCAAATTAGTTTAGGCGATATTTTAACCGACCACGCATATTGCGAACAAAAAGCTGCTGCCAATTGCATGTCGCTCATTCAGGGCTATCCAGATTATATCGAAATGGTGCGCGCACTCGCGCCGATTGTTACTGAAGAGTGGGGACATTTTCGTTTGGTTCTCGCTGAACTTGATAAAAGAAATTTAATACTCGGTAAACAACGCCGCGATGAATATGTGAACGCGCTTAGAGAATTTCAAACAAAAGGCGGCGATAGAAATCTTCAATTTATTGATAAACTTATTATTTGTGCACTCATTGAAGCACGGAGTTGCGAACGCTTCCGAATGTTATCGCTCAATATCTCAGAAAAACCTTTGCGCGATTTTTATCATAAATTTATGGTCTCCGAAGCGGGTCATTACAGACTGTTCTTAGATTTGGCGCGTTTGTATAGTTCAGAAGAATACGCCAACATTCGTTGGCAGCAATGTTTAACTTTCGAGGCTGAGATTATCAGAAATTTAGAAGTTCGCGGCGATAGAATACATTGACAAAGGGCAAAAAGCAAATAAGATGAAGTGGATAACCAGAGAGCGACCTAAAATAGACAGAATAGCATGTCCTTGGCTTATAAAACGGTTTATTGATGAAGAAGCTGAATTTATTTATGTGCCTTTTAGCGATGTTTTAGCAAAAGCAAGCGAATTAAACGCTATTCCATTCGATGTGCCTAATGTAGAATTTACACATTTTGGCGACCGCTGCACATTTGATTGTTTTACTGAAAAATATGCTATCAACGATTTGGCTGTTCATACTATGGCAGCTATTGTTAGAGGTGCAGATACCGATAGACATGATATTGCGAGACAATCGAGCGGGCTTTGGGCAATAGCGGCGGGTCTTTCTTACAATATCAAAGATGATTATCAATTATTGGAAATCGGTTTTGTTATTTATGATGCTCTATACAGTTGGGCTAAATTTTTACAAGACGAAAAACATATACAGAATCCATTCGAGCATTTACTTTTAGATGTTTTTAGAACTTATTTAGACCAAAAATCAGATATAAAAACTAAAACACCTTCATGGGCAAAAGAGCTAAAGCACATTATTCAAGACCAAATCGATACGAATTTAGCACTCAGTTTGAAAGAAATAGCTAAAAATCTCGATATTCATCCGTCATATTTATCTAGAGAATTTTCAAAATATTTTGATAATCTTTCATTTGGTGACTATATCCGTAAATTAAGGATTGAAAAAGCCATCCAACTTTTAAAACATCCTCAATACTCTCTCACCGAAATCGCTTACCTTACAGGCTTTTCCGATCAAAGCCATTTTACACGTATCTTCAAACTTCAAACAGGAAAAAATCCATCAACTTTTAGAAAAATCGTTTTAAAAAGTAATCCTGATACAAATGGTTAATTCTATACTATTTTGAAGAAAATTTCCGAACTACTTTTACCATTGTAGTTTTAGTTTAATGATATTCTTTTCTGCTAAAAATTTATATGAAAAATTGGTCTGTATTTATTTTCATTCCTTTTTATTTATCAATCCAAGATTGTAACAAATCTGTTTTGGTTTTAACCAATGCTATTGATGCTATTGTCGACACTACGGCAATTACGCTAAAAGATAATTTTGAAACGGTAAATAGTAATTGGGAAATCGGATATGGTACGTGGCAAATACGCACCGATGGTTCGGCTGGAAAAGTATTCTCTCATACAAGCGATGAAACTTTTGGTGTGGCATTACTAAAAACAAATGCTTTTAATGATGTTGATGTGCAAGTAAAATTTCGCCCTGTCTCAGGAAATTCTGACCAAGCCGGCGGCATCATTTTCAGAGCCGCTGACAAAAACAATTATTATTTAGTAAGAGCCAACGGACTGGAAGGTAATTTTGGTTTTTATAAATCGGTAAATGGTTCGCGAGAGGAGATTAAATCTGTCAATGCCGTTGCTCCAGCAAAAAATCAGTGGCATACACTGCGCGTTATCGCTAAAGGCGACCATATTCAAGCCTTTTTAGAAGATAAATTGCTGCTTGATACGCATACCAGTTTTTATTCGAGTGGGTTTGTGGGTTTATGGACGAAAGCAGATAGTCAAACTGATTTCGATGATTTCGTTCTAAAAGGCGTAAAAAATTAAATTATAAAAAGTATCTAAATGGAAGAAGTTAATCAAAATAAAGAAACTAAATACACACTCGGAGAATTAGTAAAATACTTTTTTTACTTGGGTTGTGCAGGTTTCGGTGGACCTGTTGCATTAGTAGGTTACATGCGCCGCGATTTAGTCGAAAAAAAGCAATGGATTTCGGAAGATAATTACAAAGAAGGTTTGGCTTTGGCGCAACTTTCACCTGGACCGATGGCAGCACAATTGAGTATTTATTTAGGATTTGTTGATTATGGTATTTTAGGAGCTTCTTTAACGGGTTTAGCTTTTGTACTGCCTTCTTTTTTCATGGTTTTGGTTATAGGCATTGCCTACAAAGAATACGGCGGTTTGAGTTGGATGCAGGCTATATTTTACGGCGTGAGTGCCGCCGTGATTGGCATAATTTCGCTCAGTGCATACAAATTAGCAACAAAATCTATTGGAGCGTTCAATAAAAAATCTTTTTTAGAAAATGGATTTCTCTGGCTGCTTTATTTAGTTGGGTTTTTAATGACAGTTATCACGCAAAGAGAAGACGTTTTAATTTTTTTGGGTGCAGGTTTTCTTTATATGTTCATAAAATCACCACCCGATTGGAACAAAAAAAATATCACAAAGTCTATTTTTTTATTTATGCCGACCATTATATGGTCAACAGACAATAAAACACTTTGGAATATCGGCTGGTTTTTCGCAAAAGCAGGTGCGTTTGTATTCGGAAGTGGTTTAGCGATTGTTCCATTTTTGCATGGTGGTGTTGTAAAAGAATTTGGCTGGTTGACTGAAAAAGAATTTTTAGATGCCGTCGCCGTTGCAATGATAACACCTGGACCAGTTGTAATAACTGCTGGTTTTATAGGCTATTTGGTCGGCGGTGTGGCAGGTGCTTCTGTTGCAGCATTAGCGACTTTTCTACCTTGCTATATTTTGACACTCATTCTGGCGCCCTATTTCAAAAAAATTGCGAAAAATACTTCTATAAAAGCTTTTGTAGAAGGCATAACCGCTTCAGTTGTTGGTGCTTTAACGGGTGCTGTTGCCATCATTGCTTATCGAACACTTGTTAAAACAATAGGTGGAATCGATTTTATTCTACTTGCCATAGTTTTATCAACTATCTTTGTTTTATTGCGCTATAAAAAAATTCAAGAACCACTCATTATTTTAGTTTCAGCCATAACTGGCTTCATTATTAAAACATATTTGGTATGAACAGAAAAGAATTTATGCAGAACAGCCTTATTTTAGGCGGCGTTTCTATTTTACCGGTTAACGGCGTATTGGCTACTAATACTGCTTTAAATGGTATGGATAAATTGACTGATGCACAAGGCAATTTTGCTTTGCAGACATTGCCGTACAATGAAAATTTTTTAGAGCCTTATATGGATTCTGAAACGGTGCATTTGCACTATACGTTTCATCATGGTGGAGCAGTAAAAGCGGCGAACAAAGATTTGCTGATGATTCGCAAAGCGCTCGATGAGAATAGTTTAGAAACTGTTGATTACTGGACGAAAAAACTCTCGTACCACTTTTCGAGTCATATTTTGCACAGTATTTTCTGGACGAATCTGGGCAACAAAAAAACTGATCCACAAGGTGATTTATTGAAAGAAATTGAAGCAAACTTTGGCACTTACGATAAACTCAAAAGTTATATTGCAGCCACATCTAAAAATGTTGATGGCAATGGTTGGGGCATTTTAGGCTATCAACCGTATTCGCAGAAACTAACGATTTTACAGTGTGAAAATCACGAAAAACTAACGCAATGGGGTGTTATCCCATTATTGGTGTTAGATGTTTGGGAGCACGCTTACTATCTAAAATACAAAAATAAACGCACAGATTTTGTCGACGCTTTATTCAACATCATTAATTGGGACAATGTAGCTGAAAGATTAGCTGTTGCGAAGAAAATATTTTGATAATTATTTTATTCGAATAAGCCATGTAATTGTGGTTAAAATTTAGG
>JAYVVO010000069.1:0-2174 GCA_043786955.1 Saprospiraceae bacterium | reverse complement strand
GTAGCAATGTCTAAATAAAATGTCGGTTATGAGTAGAATTAAAAACTACTTGATACTTCATGCTTAACCAAAAATAATACCAAACACGCTGATTCTTTTTTTTTACATGATTTGTTATTTAAAAAACAAAAAAGGCGCTTGCAATCCTATAATTGCAAACGCCTTTTTAATAGGGAATAAATAATAGGGAATAAATAATAAGGAATAAAAAACAAGTAATAACTTTCCAGCTCTTAGTCACTTATTCCCTATTATTTATTCCTTACTCCTTATTCCCTAAAATAGTCCTTCCACAGACCAATAACGCTCTCCAGTGTCGTAATTGAAAGTTAAAATTTTAGCACCCTTGCCGATCTCAGCAATTTTTTTAGAAACTGCTGCTAACGATGCACCAGTAGAAATACCGGCTAAGATGCCTTCTTCGCGCGCTAAGCGTTGCGTAAAATCAAAAGCTTCTTCTTTAGTGACTGTTATCACACCATCTATTGCTTCTTTATGATAATTACTTGGAATAAATCCTGCACCGATTCCTTGAATAGGATGTGGCGACGGCGAACCACCACTCAAAACAGGCGATGCTGCTGGTTCGACGGCAAAAACCTTTAGTTTAGGCATTTTAGGTTTTAAATATTCTGCGCACGCTGTTATATGTCCACCCGTTCCGACACCAGTAATAATATAATCTAGCCCTTCAGGAAAATCGTTTAGTATTTCATGCACTGTACTGTTTAAATGCGCTTCAATATTAGCAGGATTGACGAATTGCTGTGGGACGAAAGAATTAGGAATTTCGTGTTGCAATTCGTTGGCGCGTTCAATCGCACCTTTCATACCTTTTTCGCGCGGCGTTAAATCGAAAGTAGCACCATAAGCCGCCATAATTCTGCGGCGTTCAATACTCATTGATTCTGGCATCACTAAAATAAGTTTATACTTTTTTACAGCACAAACCATCGCTAAACCAATTCCTGTATTACCCGAAGTGGGTTCAATGATAGTGCTACCTTCTTTTATTAATCCACTTTTTTCGGCAACTTCAATCATACTGAGTGCAATACGATCTTTTATGCTGGCACCTGGATTTTGCTTTTCCAATTTAATATAAACTTCGTTATCGTTACCAAATATATTATTGATACGAACGTGGGGTGTATTACCAATGGATTCTAAAACGTTCTGAAATTTCATTTTACTAAATTTTTAAAAAAATTTCTAATGGTTTTTAATACTTGAAAAATTTATTTTTACAGTAAGTAAATTTAAGTAAAGATTTTCGCTGAGTCACATTCTGCGAAAGTCTGCGAAGTCTTCAGGAAAATTGCTTATGTCAGATTTGAAAATTAATAGGCTCAATAAAATCGTAGTTGTTGCGCACGCGAATTTCGCTTTTATGATAGACTAAAGAAAACGACGGCACACTTTCGGTCAACCAAACATTACCACCTATTACCGAATCGTGACCGACAACCGTTTTTCCACCCAAAATAGTTGTGCCTGAATAAATTACTACGTTTTTTTCGATGGAAGGATGCCTTTTTATATCTGCATCCGATTTATTAACACTGAGCGCGCCGAGCGTAACGCCTTGATAAATTTTTACATTCTCGCCAATCTCCGCAGTCTCACCAATAACGATGCCAGTACCGTGATCAATAAAAAATCGGTTCGCAATTTTAGCGCCCGGGTGAATGTCAATTCCTGTTTGACTGTGCGCCCATTCGGAAATCAATCGCGGTAGAACATCCACTTTTTTGAGCCACAAATTGTGAGAAATCCGATAAACTGCAATGGCATAAAAACCTGGATACGCCACAATAATTTCTTCGATTGATTTTGCAGCGGGATCAAATTCTAAAAATGCTTCTGCATCAAGCATTAATTTTTTGTATAACACAGGTATCTCAGAAAAAAAAGTATCGGCTATAGTTTTACTTTCTAAGTGAGTTCTGCCATTGAAAGTAATGAGTTTAATAAATTCGGAATACGCGTTTTGAATGAGTAAAAGCTCCGAATTTTTTGTTTCGCAACGCAACGGAAAAAGTAAATCGAGCATGGCATCAATCCAAGCGTGTGCTTTTTTTTTGCTGATGAGAGACGTTAATCCGCTTTGTGCTTCGGTTAAGAAATTCGCAATTTTTTCAAAATCGGACATAAAAATTTGTTTTAAACACAGT
>JAYVVO010000068.1:0-6328 GCA_043786955.1 Saprospiraceae bacterium | reverse complement strand
TTAGCTTTAAATTAAAACGCGGTGAACGACTTGCAATAATCGGAAGAACTGGTTCTGGTAAATCAACTATTGTAGATCTGTTGGTAAGGATGTACGACGTAACGGGAGGAAACATTACGATTGATGGCGATGATATAAAAAATTATGACATCAACATCTTACGACAAAAAATTGGATATATCCCACAAGAAGTGTTTTTATTCAGCGATTCTGTGAGTGGAAATATTTCTTTTGGTAAACGTGACGCTAACAAAAATGAAATTGAAAATTTTGCAAGACATGCCGCTGTTTACGACGATATAATGGGGTTGACAAATCAGTTTGATACATTAGTCGGCGAACGTGGCGTAACATTAAGTGGCGGACAAAAACAGCGCGTGTCAATTGCGCGCGCACTCATAAAAATGCCGGATATTGTCATTCTCGATGATGCACTTTCTGCTGTTGACACAACGACGGAACAAACGATTTTAGGTTATTTAAACGATGCGTTAGCTGATAAAACTTCGATCATTATCACGCACCGTATTTATGGGTTGCTGACGTTCGATAAAATTATTGTTCTCGATAACGGCGAAATTGTTGAACAAGGAACGCACGAACAACTCATCAATCACGATGGTTATTACCGCGAAATGTTTGAGAAACAAAGGGAACTCGAAGTTCTTCAATGAAGAAATGAAAAAATGAAGGAATGAAAAAACTTTTTTCATTTTCGTTTTGATTTTCATTTTCATTTTGATTTTCGTTTTGATTTTCGTTTTGATTTTCGTTTTGATTTTCGTTTTGATTTTCGTTTTGATTTTCGTTTTTGTTTTCGTTTTCATTTTCGTGGGACTTCGCCCCACGCTAAAACGTATCGCGCTTTCAGGGCTCTTTAAATTATAGTATTTCATTTTTCATTCCTTCATTTTTCATTCCTTCATTTTTTTAAATGCCAATTTACGCTGCTTTCTTACGCGCTATTAATGTCGGTGGGAGAAATATAATTAAAATGAGTGAGCTTAAAGAATGCCTTGAAACTATTCATTTAAAGCACATTCAAACTTTTTTGCAATCTGGTAATGTTGTTTTTGAATCTGAGTTAGAAGATACTGAAAAATTACAAATACTTATTCAACACGCCATAGAGTTTGTTTTCTCCATTAATGTGCCCGTCATTGTTCGCTCGCAGGAAGAGATGAAAAATATTTTAACGGCAAACCCATTTGATAATTTTTCCGTGTTGCCAAAAGATAAAATCTTTATTAATTATTTGCAAAACTTGCCAACCGAAGAAACGCTCACTGCTTTTAAACCTATGGATGCGAAGGGCGATATTTTTAAAATTGATGGCAAAAATATTTTTATCTATTGTCAAAATCCATACAACGAAACAAAACTTCAAAATAATTTTTTTGAAAAGAAATTATTTACCTTCGCAACGACGCGAAATTTTAACACATCGAACGAAATATTAAATATCATGGAGCGGCGAAATCAATAGTCACAACCAATTTTAGTAATTTTTATGGAATATTCGTAAAATTTTATTTTGTTAAGCCACTTTTTTTAAACCTTCCTCAAAATAAATAAATTTTAAAACCAATTTCGTAAAATTTTGTTATTTTTGCAAGACTAAAAGGACATTGATTAATTTAAAATGGTGAATGCAACAAGATTTACTTAAACTGGATGTTGAGTTAGAAGGTAACGCATTTAATTACGAAGCTATAAAGCTCGAAATGGATTACGTTCAACGCGTGTTAAACGATTACCGATTGGCTGTACTTAGTCGTGAGGTTAGTTTTGTAGGGCGAAAAGAAGTTTTAAGTGGGAAAGCTAAATTTGGTGTATTTGGGGATGGTAACGAACTTTCCCAAATCGCATTAGCCCATTGTATAAAAAAAGGTGATTGGCGCAGCGGTTATTATCGCGATCAAACTTTAATGTTTGCTAAGGGCATATCCAACATCGAAGATTTTTTTTCGCAGCTTTATGCCGATTCTGCGAACGATCCGTTCAGTGGTGGGCGACAAATGAATGCACATTTCGCTACTCCTACAATTAATCCGCTGACCGGGGAATGGGAAGATCAAACAAAAATTATTAATGTTTCATCTGACATTTCTTCAACAGGTGGTCAGATGGCGCGCGCTTTGGGCTTAGCTTTGGCATCTAAAAAATTCAGAGAACTCGGCAATACGCTTTCTTCAGAAAAATTTACCGTTAATGGTGATGAAATTTGTGTTTGTACTATTGGCGATGCTAGCACTTCTGAAGGAATATTTTGGGAAACAATTAATGCCGCAGGCGTTTTGCGCGTGCCACTTGCTATTTTTATCTGGGATAACGGCTATGGAATCAGTGTTCCTTCGTCATTGCAGACAACAAAAGGTAGCATTTCTGAAGTTTTATCGGGTTTTATTTTAAATGAAGATGCTCAAGGATTAGATATTTACACTTGCAAAGCATGGGATTACCCATCGCTGTGCCAAACTTTTGAACGAGGCATCGAAAAAATGCGCCGTTCGCATATTCCTGCCATTTTTCATGTTCAAGAAGCAACACAGCCACAAGGACATTCCACGTCAGGTTCGCATGAACGATATAAAAGTAAAGAACGTTTAGATTGGGAAAAAGAACACGATGGTATTGCTATTATGCGACAATGGATTTTAAACGCAGGCTTAGCGGATGATACAACTTTAAAAAACATTGAAAATAGTGCACGCGTAGAAGTACGTGAAGCAAAAAATAATGCGTGGCAACGATATATTTTGCCTGTGCGAAATGAAAAGAAATTGCTCGTTGAGATTCATCAAAATTTATTGAACTCTAACTCAATCGTAGCTTCAGTAGCTGAAAAATACACAAAAGAACTTCGAGAACTTAAAGAAATATTTTTTACCGAAATTTTGCGTGTGGCAGAAGCCATGTATTTTGATTTGGAAGTCAATGACGCTTCAAGTGATGCAAAAGAACTTTCAAATTATATTGCGCGCCTCGCAGCTGAAGTAAAAAATAAATACGATAAACACCTTTACAGTGAAACGCCACGTGCTGCACTAAAGGTACAAGAAGTAAAACCTATTTATAATGAAGAAAAAACGTTTAAAAACGGTTACGAAATTATAAATAGTTTTTTTGATGCTATTTTTGAAAAATATCCAAATGTTATCGCTTTTGGTGAAGACTTAGGCGACATCGGTGATGTTAACCAAGGGTTTGCTGGCTTGCAAGAAAAATTTGGGAAAGAGCGCATTTACGATGTCGGAATTCGGGAGTGGTCGCTCATAGGAGAAGGTATTGGTTTAGCAATGCGCGGTTTTCGTCCGATTGCTGAAATTCAATATTTGGATTACATTTATTATGGCTTAACGCCTTTAGTGGATGACTTAACGTGTATGCGTTATCGCTCGAACGGAATGCAAAGTGCGCC
The DNA here is from genome assembly GCA_043786955.1 of Saprospiraceae bacterium. GTDB lineage: Bacteria > Bacteroidota > Bacteroidia > Chitinophagales > Saprospiraceae > JAAFJT01. Next base: position 2,907 of record JAYVVO010000068.1, on the reverse strand, counting down.
ACTCATTGTCAGAACACGCGGACATAGATTAGAAGGTATTTGGCATACAGGTTCACCGATGGGTTTATTGGTGCACGCTTTAAGGGGAATGTATGTGTGTGTTCCGCGCAATTTTGTGCAAGCCGCTGGAATGTACCATACACTTTTAAAAGGCGACGATCCCGCTATTGTCATTGAACCTTTAAATAGTTATAGATTAAAAGAAATTTCACCTTCTAACATCGGTGAACTAACAATTCCTTTAGGTGTTCCTGATATTATTTGCGAAGGAACAGATGTAACGTTAGTAACTTATGGTTCTTGCGTTAAAATTGCACTCGAAGCCATAGAAATTTTAAATAAATTCAACATCTCGGTGGAGTTGATTGATGTGCAAACACTTTTGCCTTTCGATATTCATCACATCATAGTAGAGTCGCTTAAAAAAACAAATCGCATTGTGTTTTTTGATGAAGACGTTCCAGGTGGCGCAACTTCATATATGATGCGCGAAGTTTTAGAAATTCAGAAAGGATATACTTATTTAGATGCACCACCTATAACTATAACTGCTAAAGATCATCGAACACCTTACGGAACGGATGGCGATTATTATTCAAAACCCAACGTGTTTGATGTGGTAAAAAGTATACGCACTTTGATTAGGGAATAAGTAACAGGAAATAAAGAATAGGAAGAGGTTTTGCTTATAAAAATTTAAAAGTAATTTCTCTGAAAATATAATGGCTTTCAAGGAACAAAGATTCGCAAAGAGTTAAACTTATTTTCGTTTTTACAGGAAAGAAATTAAGTAAATTGTCAGAAAATAATTAAAATTATTTCTACTCATTATTCCCTAATTACTATTTCCTTTTACTTTTTCGCTATTCCTTAAACAATGGCTTTAATTAAAAAATCGGATATACTGAGTTTAGCAAAGTCAATATTATCCTACAATTTCGAGGCTGATAAAAAATTAGAGGAAACGTTGGTGCGCACAGAAGTATGTGTTTTCAACGACGGCGCACAAGCGCACGAATTATTAGAAAAAGCGCAGAAATTTTTAACTGTTCAATCGCCAACCGACCTGCAACTTTCATTTTATAGTTTAGCGGGCGTTATTGAAAACCAATTGTACAATTTTAAAGCCTCGGATAAACATTTCAAAAAAGCAATTAAATATGCCAAAACAGCAAATGGAGAAACGCTTTCTGAACTTTATATTGATTACGCTGGAACCCTCATCAATGAAGCAGAAATATCTGCCGCTACGCAAATTATTAGCAAAACGCAACCGCTTTTAGAAAAATCTGGCAATGAAAAATTATTAGCGAGACTTCAGTGTCGCGAAGCATATCTCTATCTCATTTGCGCTGACTATAAACAAGCGTACGAAGTTTTTTTTCAAGTTGAAAAAAAAATGCAAGCGCTACTCGTAAATCAACCAACTTCTAAAGATTATTATTTTCAGACGCTTATTTATGCGGGTTTAGGTTCAGTTTTTGAAAAAATTGGCGATATTCAACGGAGTGTGCAAGCCTATTTGAAAGTGATTGACATTTGTACGACGCACAATATTAAAACGCGATTGGCTTGGCACTATCTGAATGTTGGAAAAGCCTTCATGGCACTTCAATATTTCAATGAGGCGGAAAATTATTTTCAAAAGGTCATTCAAAATAGCGATGATTTATCTATAAATGCGCGTGTTTTTGCCACTACTAATTTAGGTTTCTGTTACTACAAAAAAAATAATTTTGAAGCGGCGCGAACCTATTTTGAAAAAGCAGAGCTTTTTTTTAACAACAACGAAAAGAATAGTTTAGATAATCTTTCGCAGTTAGCATATTGGAAAGGTTTGGTGTATAAGGCAGAAAAAAATTTAGAGCAAACTGAAACTCATTGGGCTAAAGCTTTAGACTATGCGAAATCGGCTCAAAATTTTGCGCAGCAAGCGATTCTTTGTCGTGAGATTTCTGAATTCTACGCTGCAAAAAATGATTATGTCGAAGCCTACCATTATCAACGCATCCATGTGGATTTTGTAAAAAAACAAAATGAGGAATCGAAGCAAAATACCCTGCGCGATTTAGAATTAAAATACGATTTGGAACGGCAGAAGCAGGAAATCGAAATGTTGCGTATTCAGACCAATCAGTTGCAACTTAAAGCGTTGCGCGCGCAAATGAATCCACATTTTATTTTTAATGCACTCAATGCTGTTCAAAGTTATGTTTTTAATGGCGAGAAACTTTTAGCTGTAAAATATTTGGCAATCTTTGCTGACTTAATGCGCAAAAGTTTGGAGTATTCAGAGACGGAATTTATATCTCTGAAGAATGAAATAGCTTTTTTAGAAAGCTATTTATTAGTAAATCAGAAATTGCGATTCGATGAATCTTTTCAATATAGTATTACGGTCGATGATGACATAGAAGAGGACATCATCGGTGTTCCGACAATGATTGTTCAACCTTATATTGAAAATGCTATCGAACACGGCATTCGTCCACAACGCGGCGGAAATATAAAAATTCATTTTGCTTCAGATAGTTTTTCTGACGATTTTATTCTTTGCACCGTAGATGATGATGGCGTAGGAATTGACACTGCGCGGGCGAACCAAACGCAAAACAGTTCTTTAAAAAAACATAATTCTCGTGGGACGGGAATAACTGAAAAAAGATTAGAAATTTTAAACCGCGAAAATAAAGAAACGCTACTCGTTAATTATATTGATAAAAGAACAGAAAATCAATCAGGCACGCGTGTAGAGATTAAAATACCAGTGATAATGATTAATGGTTAATTTATTAATGGTTAATTCGTTTCCTATTAACCATTAACCATTAACCATTAACCATTAACCATTAACCATTAACCATTAACCATTAACCATTAACCATTAACCATTAACCATTAACCATT
>JAYVVO010000067.1:0-2177 GCA_043786955.1 Saprospiraceae bacterium | reverse complement strand
AAAATGGTGAATTATTGAAGCTAAACGGTAATCTAAAAAATACAGAAGATGAGCCAACTTATGACACCATAGATCTCGTCGTTTCCGACATTATGATGCCAGTGATGGATGGATTTCAACTTTTAGATAAATTAAAATCAGAAGAAAAATGGCGCTCCATTCCTGTCATCATGCTCACTGCGCGCGCTGAGATGCACGATAGGCTCAAAGCACTGACGTTTGGAGTTGATGATTTTTTAGTAAAACCTTTTGAAGAAGAAGAACTTTTTGCACGTATCAAAAACTTGTTGAAAAACGCAGAAAATCGTAAAGCTGTTTTGAATGAACAGTTATCGGTTGTCAGCGATGAGAAATTAGAACAAGCACCACCGATAACGCACCTTTCGCAACTCGATAAAGATTGGCTTACGGGATTAGAAAAAACGGTGCGTACGCACCTCACTGATTTTAATCTTTCAGTGGACGGTATTGCCGAGCTCATGTTTATGAGTCGCGCACAATTTTTCCGTCGTGTACAAACATTAACGGGATTAACGCCCAATCAATACTTACAAGATCTCCGATTTAATCACTCGCGCACCTTACTCGAACAACGCCAAATGAGTACCGTCAAAGCTGTTGCCGCAGCAATTGGCATCCAAAAAACCCAATACTTCTCAGAACAGTTCAAAGAACGGTTCGGTAAATCTCCGTCGGAGTATTTGGTTTAAAAGGCAAAAGCAAAATACAAAGGGCACAAATTTGTGCCCTTTGTATTTTGCGATTTTTCTTTGCCCTTTGCTTTTTGTCCTTTGCTTTTTGCAAGTCTTTTTTCATTTTGACACGATTGGGGTGTATGAATGAGACGATTGGGGTGTATGAATGAGACGATTGAGTCAAAAAATAGGTTTACATTTGCATCAGAAAGTAACAAGAAAAAATTGCTACAATCTAAACAGCATTCAGTATAGTTCTGAAAAATCAATCAATCTAATTTTTTTATCAAATTTCTAAACATTCTAAATTTCCAAACACAATGAAAAAATGTCTTTATTTTCTGTCTCTGAGTTTTAGTTTAAATCTTGTAGCGCAAAATAATTATGCGCAGTTCCCAATTCCTGTCAACCGACAACTGTCAGCCAGCAACTATCAACTGTCAACTAAAGATGCCACGCCGATTGCACACCCTGCTAAAAAAGAATTTCCGTACGACTTTGAACTACAAACCAAAGATCCACAATACGATGAAACCGTTGCAAACACTGGCGATGGTTTAGATGAATCTCTTGCAACTGCTTGTGTGATGCTTTGCAATTTTAAAAGCAATTGGCAACCAACAACCGATGAAATTAAATCAATGATTAATGAAGAGAGTGTTTGGCTCGATGAGTACCATTTGGTATTTATCAGAATTAAACCCGCTTCCTACAAACGTAATTTTTTGAGTTACTAAATAATTTTGGGTGATGCTGTGGTGCAGTTACACCGCAGCATATTTTTATCGTGTCGTTAAATCGCATTTTTAAAAATATTTTTTCACTTCTTAATTATAATTTTTTTATGAAACTTTCTATTCTATTCAGTCTGTTAATGACTACATTTTTATTCACAACGGCGTGCAATGCACCTGCCGCTTCCGATACAAAAACTGATGCCGCTAAAATGGCAACCACCACTGCTACTGTACCCGATTATGAAATTGCACCACAAGAGTATGCCACGATGTCAGAATCCGCAATTCAAAAAACAACCTCTAACGATATTGACGGTTTGGCACCGATGCTTGCTGATGATGTTGAATTTTATTACCCGGATGGCGACCAAAACACACGCACTAAATTTATTGGTAAACCCGCAGTTATTAAATGGATGAAAGAATCGTTTATCGCTGGCGGTATGAAATCTTCCAGTTCGAATGCCTTTAATATTATTCCTGTTAAAGCGAACAAGAAATTGAACGCTGGTTCTTTAAGTGGCATTCAGGTCATTTGCTTTTTTACAAGGAGTGCTACCTACAATAACGGTAATACTGTAAGTGTTAGAATGAATGCTGTATTTCATTTTAACGACAATAAATTGATTGATCGCGTTATCAATTACTACGATAGAACGCCATTTATTAAAGCGTCGGGTAAAAATATTTTAGACGCGGCGAAGAAATAATCCGCGCATCTCACGAAAAACGTTCGGGGAACATT
>JAYVVO010000066.1:0-2182 GCA_043786955.1 Saprospiraceae bacterium | reverse complement strand
CTTGACCTTCTACGCTGCCTGTATCGGTAGCAGATCCATTGTGCGTTGTAAAAATTTCGGAAATTTTTCCTTTTTCTAAATAAACTGCCATGATGAGTTTTTTGCCGCGCCGCATTTCTTGAATGTCGGAACAGATGATGAAAATTAAAGTGCAAAATAAAGCATTCTTTACGACTTTACATAATTAAAATAAAAAAGGCTGCAATTTTAATGCAGCCTTTTTTATTTTATCATAGTTGCTCGTGTTTCCTTTCTACGGACTAACAACTAACAACTAACAACTAACAACTAAATTTAGTCTTGGAAAACTAATTTACGTGTCAACAATCCGCCATCGAACTGCACTTTTGCAATATACATTCCTTGTGCCAAACCTTCGCGATTAATAGTGTACGTGTCGCTATTAATTTTAGAAATTGTGCGCACTGAACGACCTGACAAATCGTAAAGTTCAATTGTTTGCATACGGTTTGATACTTCACTTTGGAAAGTAACGGATGCAAATGTTGGATTTGGATAGATAGCAAGTTTTGTATCGTTAGAAAGAAAATCTTGTGTACCGGTTACTAAAGCTGCGCAAGGTAATTTAAGCGTAATACAAGCGCGCGGTGCTATAAATTGTACCATCGAATCAATATAAATTCGCGCTGTACGTGCTGCTTCTGCAGTTGCCAATTTATTATCGGCAGTAGCAGGATATTTAGCGCGTGCTAAACTCATATTTCCATTGCCAGAAATATTTGTTGAGTCGTTTCCACCCGTAGCATTATCGAAACTCCACCATTCCCATGGTCCAGAATCATTAGTAAATCTTCCCATAATTGGAAATAAACCTGGAGGTGATATGCCAGTAATCGGTGGGAAATAAGCGGATGCTGTTACGGATGAACTCGCTGCTGCGTTACGTGGTCCCACTAATGTTTTATAAGGATCGTATTGAGCAGTTAATTTCTTCCAAGCATCCGTAACGCCTAAAGAATCTAAAGTTTTTTGAATTAAATAGCCACCTTGCACTTCTACAACAGGAAGTGATCTTCCTCCACCAATTGGTACTTGTAATACATAGCTGACGTAAGGCGCATACGGATCTGTTGGTGGTTGAATACTAATGATTGGCGGTGTATTTTTATCGAGCCAAGTTAAATCACCTGTTGCTCCACCAAAATTCACAGCTAACTGAAATTTTGAAGACGGTCCAGGTGTATTAGGTACACACATTGTGTCGCCTGCGGGCCACGGAGAAACGGGATTTGCACTTGCAGCAGGTGCTAATGCTAATGTTTTAGCTTCAATGTCACCATTATCTCCTTCAATAATCATCGGAATAGCTTGTGTTGCAGAAATAGGCACTGTAAATTTACCAGCTGGATATTTAGTAGTAACAATTTTAGTATAAGCATCTACGCCGGCAGTTCCTAAAACTACATAACCGCCTGTACTAAATCCTAATACGGCAACGCGATTAGTATCAACGGCAAAATTGCTTGCATTCGCTTTGAAATAGCGAATACATGAACGTAAATCTTGCAAACCACGATAAGAAGCATTTATAAGGGTGTAAACGCGGGCAGTTTGCGATGAATTTGTTGGATCCCAACCTGTACGATAATCAGCAGCAACAGCGGTGTAGCCTAATTTAGCAAAACGAACGCACGCCTCGACGACAGCAGAATCTGTTTTGCTACCTGTTGGTCTGTTCACGACAAAACCTGGTAAAAAATTTCCTCCAGAAACAAAAATTGCAATTGGGCGTGATTTTACCGTATCACCTTTTGGCGTATATACATCGCACGCTAAAGGTTGACGGGAAGTGTGTTTAATTGTTGCGAGCGTCAAAGCTGTAAAATTTTGACCATAGATTACATTGCTTTGAACTGTGACATCAGTAAACTGAGGCGTAAGATAACGCTGCGCAGATACGTTTACACATATCGAAGCAGCGGCAAAAAGGAGTAAAAAAACTTTTTTCATAAACTTGTTTGAATGATTAAATAATTTAAATTTTAGAAATTTGGCAAATATACTTCACGCTGCAAAGAAAATTAAAAAATGCATAAAAGCATATTAATTGCAAGATATTTAACTAAAACGCTAAAATATTTTACAATTCTATTACAATATCGAATTAATGTTGGGTAAAATGAAACTTGAACCTTTGAAGTAAAATTAAGTATTTTTCTTA
>JAYVVO010000065.1:0-2182 GCA_043786955.1 Saprospiraceae bacterium | reverse complement strand
AAACAACTGGTGCAGTTTTCATCATTGATGGTTCAACGTATTCGTTGGGTTAATCAAAATTTGTATTCAATCACATTTTATAAGAATAAAAAATGCCGCACTGAGGAATAACCAGTGCGGCATTTGTATTTTGTTGAAATTCTAAATTCACGCGACACCTGTGGCGTTCAAAAATTTTTTGCAATTGACAAATCAAATGTAATAGTATTTTCTTTATTTTAAAATTAAAAGAATTTATGACAACTATATGATTTTTTAATTCTGTAAATTCTAAATCAATTGTAAAAGAAATAAAATAAATTTTTGAAAAGCTCAAAAACTATTCATTTAATTTAATTTCCAAATTGCAAAATTGAGTAACGTTGCAAAACTTACCCACGAAATATACGGCACTAATAACCATGCTGCAGTTTTGTTGATGCGACTAAAAACAAGTATCGTTAGTAAAATCATTATCCATAGTGCAACGATATCAACCAGTGCGAGTGAAATATTGTGGATTCCAAAAAAAATAATTGACCAAAAAAAATTAAGCACCAACTGAATAATAAAATACTGCATGGCGCGTGGCTTTTCAATAGCATTGCTACTCCAAATTATTCCCCATGCAATACCCATGAGAATATACAGCGTTGTCCAAACGGGTGCAAATAAATAACTCGGTGGATTCCAACTCGGTTTATTGATAGTTACAAACCAAGTATTAACTGAACCCAGAGTGAAGTAACTTGAAAGTCCTCCAACGGCGAGACAAATTGCAATAGCGTAAACGTATTTCATAATTTTGGTTATTTATCTATAAAATTTTAAGTTTAATAAAGCTGTTAGGTTTTTAAAACCTAACAGCTTTGAAGGAAGATTCAATTCAGTCTATTTTTCACACGCGGTCGAATAATTAATCGCAGTGCTTGATCGTAGGTAAAATAGCTCCAAAACCAATTTATAAAAATAAAAATTCTATTTTTTAATCCGATGATAGAAAATAAATGCACGAACAACCAAACGAACCATGCAAAAAATCCTTGAAAGTGCCAGAAGGGCAAATCAACAACTGCTTTATTTCTACCAATTGTTGCCATCGAACCTAAATCGCGATAATGAAAGGGTATAAAATCGGTGCGATTTTTAGATTCTAAAATAAAATTCTTGGCAACATTTTTTGCCATTTGTATGGCTACTTGCGCGACTTGAGGATGTCCTGTTTCTTTGTAAATTGCTTCAGAATCCATAAAAGCAATATCGCCGAGGGCATAAATATTATTAAACCCAATGACTTTATTAAAAACGTCCGTTCTTAAACGTTTGCCTCGCGCAAAGGTCGCCACTTCAAAACCTTTGACAGGATTCCCAACGATTCCTGCCGCCCAAATAACTTTTTTAGTTGTAATTGTTTTTCCGCCTTCCAACTGAACAGTGTTGCCATCATAATCAATCACGCGCGCGTTGAATAAAATTTTCACTCCCAATTCTGTTAAATAACGAGCAGCACACGCGCTTGCGTTTGCACTCATCGTGTTCAAAAGCAATCCACCCGATTGTACGAGATAAATATCTATGTTGCGATAATTCAATTCTTTATATTCAACGGGCATTACGTTTTGTCGCATTTCTGCCAACGCACCCGCAACTTCAACGCCAGTCGGTCCGCCGCCAACAACTACAATATCCATTAATGCTTCGCGCTCGACTTCATCGGTCGTTAATAACGCTTTTTCATAATCGTCTAAAATGGCGTTGCGTAAAAAAAGCGATTCTGCAACGCTTTTCATCGGTATCACATAATCGAGCAAATGCGCGTTTCCGAAAAAATTTGTATCCGCACCGACTGCTATAACGAGGTAATCAAAATGTAACTCGCCTTTATCGGTAACAATTTTATTTTCTGATGTCACGACTTCGCTCATTTCTGCTACGCGAAAAAAAATATTATTTGCTTTTTGAAAAATTTTTCTAAATGGAAAAACGATACTGCTTGGCTCTAATCCCGCCATCGCAACTTGATAGAATAGAGGTTGAAACTGAAAATAATTATTTTTATCAATCAGCACAATTTGATAGCGCGTGTCAATGAGTTTTTGCGCCACTGTTAAACCTGCAAATCCACCACCGATAATAACGATGCGTTTAAATTCTGATTCTGGTATATTAAGCGATATCATTTTAATTGAAGGAGTTAAAGAAT
>JAYVVO010000064.1:0-2182 GCA_043786955.1 Saprospiraceae bacterium | reverse complement strand
CATTTTCAAAATAATTATCAGTATAGAGTTCTGAAGCATCAGGAATAGGCGAACTTTTAGCAAACTCAACAGCATCGCGCATTTCTGCGTCAACGGTTGTATTAATGCCATCAATTTCTGCTTGCGTTGCTATACCTGAACTTAATATTTTTTCTTCAGTCGTTTTAATCGGGTCAATACTTTTATAATGCGCCACCTCTGCTCTTCCTTCTGGCGATTTGCGATAATTTTCTGGATCGCTCACCGAGTGACCTTTGTAACGGTAGGTTTTAATTTCTAAAAAATAGGGTCCGTTACCAGCACGAATGTGTTCGGCTGCTAAAACAAAAGCTTCATGCACTGCTGCAGGATTCATTCCATCCACTTCGAGATGTGGCATATCGAACGCACGCGCAATTAATCCAATCTCTGTTACGTTCGAAGTGCGCGCTACCGAAGTTCCCATCGCGTATCCGTTATTTTCGCAAACATAAATGACGGGTAATTTCCAAGTCATTCCCATATTTCCAGCCTCATACAATATACCTTGACGCGCTGCGCCATCACCAAACATTGTGACGCATAAATTTTGTGTACCATTATATTTTTCAGCAAAAGCGATACCTGTTCCGATGCCAATTTGAGCACCAACGATACCGTTTCCACCAAAATATTTATTTGCTTTGCTAAAAAAGTGCATCGAACCGCCTTTGCCTTTAACTGCGCCTGTTGCTTTACCAAATAGTTCAGCCATACAAGCGCGAGCGGTCAAACCTTTCATTAATGCAATGCCATGTTGACGATACGCCGTAACCAAACCATCTTCTGGCGTTAAAGCCGATTTTATTCCAGCTGCAATCGCTTCTTGACCAATATAAACGTGGCAAAAACCTCTGATGCCGTCGCCATAATTTTCTAAAGCATTTTCTTCAAATCTGCGAATGCGATACATCGTAGTGTACCACTGCAAATATTGCTCTTTTGAATACGTATTTTCAGTTGATTTAGCAGTTGCAACTTTAGTAGATTTAACTTGTGGCGCGTTAGCAAGAGTGATTTCCATATTTCTATATTTTTACGACGTTCAAAGTTCAAAATTAAAAAACAAACTTAAATAAATTACACTTGCGTATTTTTATTTTTGCAAATTTAGAAAATTTAAGAGAATTTAAGAGAAAAATTTATTCTATTTGCAAATCTTTATGCAATTATACTTAACAAAGTTGATATTAACAAAGTTTAAAAATTACGAGTTCCAAACTTTTAATTTTAACTCCAAGCTCAATCTTATTTTGGGTGAAAACGGCATGGGCAAAACAAATGTATTGGAGGCGATTCATATTTTGTGTTTGTGTAAAAATTTAAATATTACAACCGATAAAGAACTCATTAAGTTCGATGAAGATTTTGCGCGCATTGAAGGAGTTTTTAATCTGGAAGGAAATAAAAATAAAGTCGTCGTAAAAATTGATCCACTGAAAAAGAAAATTTTTGAAGTGGACGATAAACCTGTAAAAATTTTAGCGGAGCATATCGGCAAATTACCGGCTGTAACAATTTTTCCGGACGATACAGAAATCATTCGCGAGGGCAGCGAAAAGCGTCGGCGATTTATTGACATGAGTATTTCGCAAATGGATAAAATTTATTTGCAACATTTGCAGGCGTACAATCAAATTATTGCGCAGCGCAACGCACTACTGAAACAACTCAATGATAAAATTTTAAGTCTGACGGATGCGAAAATAATTCTCGAAAATTATGAAGCGCAAGCGCAAGTTGCAGTTGATTATATTTTTGAAAACAGAAAAAAATTTGTGTTGGAAATCGCACAGCACATTCAAAAATTTTATGAACTCATAGCGCAACCTAAAACGCGCGACGAAAAACTTACTTTAGAATTTGAATCCGATTTTCAGAAAAAAGATTTAAAAACTTTGTGGCGCGATAATTTGGAACGCGATATTTTTTTAACGCGCACCACGCGCGGTTTGCATCGCGACGATGTGCATTTTTATTTGAATGATAAATTGCTGAAAAAATTTGGCTCGCAAGGTCAACTGCGTTCAACGGTGATTGCTTTAAAATTAGCGCAATACCATAGCATTTTTGAAAACAAAAAAATCAAACCTCTTTTTCTGCTCGATGATATTTTTGATAAACTCGATGCACAGCGCGTACAAAACTTGATGACAATTTTAGC